>MWYU01000356.1 GCA_002050375.1 Chitinophagales bacterium 62-2 | reverse complement strand
CTTTAATGCCGTTTTTAATAGCAATTTTATAAATGTAATAAGGAGTTTTTTTTACGTCTTCTATTTGTTGTTTGATGTATTGGGAAACCTGGAAATACTGAGTTGTATCTTCAGTTTGCGCTACTGGTTTTAGAGAACCTCCCTTTTGCTTACATCCAAAAATTGTAGAAACTATAATGAGAAATAATGCTCCATTTTTCATCCTGCAAAAATAGGACAACAGAATGAGCGTAAAAAAAGGAGGCTGTTAAATACAGACTCCTAAACAGTAAATTACATTGCTATTATAGGATTATTTTTGACACACCCAATTTTATTCCGTAGTCTATTAAATGTTCTTTAATCGGGTACTGACGAATAAACGTTGGTAAATGCTGGTAACGCAATTGTGGACCAAATTGCCACTTATAATCACCTGCTTTGAAGCTAATAAATGTTTCGATGTTGCTGTTAATATTCAGGCTATTAACCATATTGCTGCTTTCTGCGTAATTTTTAAAATTACTGGAAAGTAAATAAGCATTTTTGTTTAAAAGATAAGTAGGCTGAATGCTTCCGGCTACGTTAAATTGTATTTTTTTATTTCCAATGATTTCCCATTCGAGGCCTATAGGAATAGCAAGTTGAAAATACCGGTTAGTTATTTCGGCAGCAGAATAACCGTTATTGGTACGATAAACAGAAGATGCATTTATAGTATCTTTTCTGTTATTTGTTATTAACGCTATGCTTGCCTGTTCTCGGTTACTACGGTATGCTTCAATATTGTACTGCCGCATGTTAAATTGTAACCCTGATTTTATTCTAAGCTTATCGGTTAAGTTATACAATATACTTACTCCTGCCTCAATCCCGGTTCCTGGTTTATGGCGAACTACATTATTAACATCAGTTACATAATTTAAAGCAACAGGTCCGCCACTGGTATTACTTTTAGCGAGCGCAGGATCTTCGGTGAGTTTTCGGTAGCTTATTGAAGGGGCGAGGTACACAAGATAATTAAACTTGTTTTTTACACTTTTATGTTGAGTGGCTGTGTATAAAGAAAGATCGTCTTTATGATCCTTCAGAAAATCATCAACCATATTCTTATCATTGAATTCCTGTTTTGAAGGTTGTGTTTGTACAACAGGTTGCTTTTGATTTATTATTATATCATTATTTTTAGTTACTGGCGCAGTTGAGTTGAGAGGTTGACTTAAAGCATTTTCTTTAACCCCTTCACTTAAACCCAAAGTATTAGTAATATCTTCAAGCCTGTTTGTAGTTGTAATAATCTGAAATGATTTGCTTAGAGAAGCAGGTGTAATTGATTTGTCAGAACGATTTAAAGGTATTGTTTTATCCTTTTCTGCTAAAGTCAAATTGTTCGTGCCTGCAGGAGTAACATGCATAAATGCGGATGTATTCTTTTTTGTATCACTATTAGTAAACCAATTACTATTTGATACTGAATAATGTTTTTGGGTATTATTAAGGAAAGAAGCAGTAGAATTTTCGTTAGTTGTATTAGTGGCCTTGCCTGTGTTTAATTTCTGATTATTATAATCAGTCCCAATTGCAAAAATGTTGGGTTTGGGTGAGAAGTATACAGAAACAGCAATCGTTGCAATTAAAACAACAAAAGCAGCGATCGTTAGGGCAGGCCAATTTTTGTCACCATGCAGTTCTTTATTTATTTTCCTCCAAACTGTATCGTTGGGATACATACGGTGGTTTCGAACCTGGTTCTGCAAAAACTCCTCAAAGTCGTCTTGGTATAATTTGTCGTCCATCTTACTCAAATACTTTTTGTCACTTCTTAATTCCAGCCAGCCAGCGGTACTGAGCCTTTGGTTTTTCGAGTATGTTTTTCTTAACCAGCACATTCTCCAGCATCGATTTGGCTCTCGTATATTGGCTGCGGCTGGTGCTTTCTTCTATATCGAGCATCGTAGCAATTTCACGATGACTATAACCTTCAATTGCATATAGGTTTAAAACTGTACGATAACCCACCGGTAATAATCTTATGCACTCAGCTACCTGTTTAGCCTGCATAATAGAAGGGATAGTTTCTTCTTTTACATGAATGTATCCCGCTTGCTCAAGGTCTATACTGTCATTAAACTTCTTATGCTTTTTTAAAAAGTTAATGCAGGTATGCACAATAATTCGTCTAATCCATCCTTCAAAAGCTCCTTTATTTTGGAAAGTATGTATTTGGGTAAAAACTTTAATAAATGCTTCCTGTAACATATCTTCCGCATCTTCTCTGGAAGGTGCATATCTATAACAAACTGCCAGCATCTTAGGACTAAACCGATTAAACAATTCCCTTTGTGCTGAGGGTTCATTACGCAAGCATCCTTCAATTATATATTCTTCTGTCATGCAGGTAATTAAAATTATTACCCTAAAAATAGACAAATTATATCTCACAATGCTGCATTCGTATAAAAATATTTTCCCTGCTCAGGTATTAATATTTATACTTTTATAGAACATTTTACCCCTAATTCTAATATGAAAACAATTTTGGTTCCTACTGATTTTTCGGCTACTTCAAAAAATGCTGCCTTATATGCTGTTGAACTTGCCAACCAGTTAAGTGCTGCTAAAATGATTTTGTACAATGCCTACCAGGCACCTGTAGTTACAGAACCTACAATGCCTGTTATGCAGATGCTGGATATCGAAACTTTAAAAAAGATAAGTGATGATGGGATGAAACTTTTCAAATCTTCTCTGCAACTTCAAAATATCAACATTCAGATTGAAGAAATAAATGAGTTTGCTGTATTGCCAAATTCAATAGATGAAGTTTGCACCCGTACCGGAGCTGACCTAATTGTTATGGGAATAACCGGAGCAAGCAAATTTGAAGAAGTGTTAATTGGCAGCACAGCCATAAGCGTAGTAAAGAACACCAAAGTACCTGTAATTATCATCCCGCCAAATGCCAAATGTGATAAAATTGAACGTGTGATGCTGGCATGCGATTATAAAAAAGTAGAGGAAACAGCACCGCTGCAGCCTATAAAAGAATTACTCGAAGCAACTAGTGCGAAACTATTGGTGCTTAATATAAATCAGAGACAAGGTAGTACGGATAAAAGTCAGAATGAGTTATTACAAATGTTACATAACTACAATCCTGAAATCCATAGTATAAACACCGAAGACTTCATAGGAGGCATAAATGATTTTGCTGCATCAAACAATATCGACATGATTATTACTATACCAAAGAAGCACGGCCTGTTTGAAGGGTTGTTTAAAGAAAGCCACACCAAGCAACTTGCCTTTCATAGCCATGTTCCTTTAATGTGTATTCATGAGGAGGATCTTTAAAATAATGAATTTAACTTCTTTAAATAATACCGGCTTTTTTTGATGAGTTATAAGCCGCTCATTGACCGATTGCAGCTTCTGTGTTTGTTGACCTAAATGCGGAAATTGCCTTTCGTGATGAGTCTATGAG
>MWYU01000408.1 GCA_002050375.1 Chitinophagales bacterium 62-2 | reverse complement strand
GTTTTTTTGTTGGGCGAGCGAATTAATTAAAAATGTAAGAACGCAAAGCCGATGCAGTTTTCCCCCAGCCGAAGGAAGAAAGCAGAGGTTTGTGCAGGACCAAAAGTATTAGCATCAATACTAAGAATGTTAGTGTTAATAAATTAATTACTTTACCTTTAGCCGTTTGATAATTTTGATAAAAATAACCTGCAATGAGCAATACGGAAAAATTGAAAGCCTTAAAGCTTACAATTGATAAAATAGATAAAGATTTTGGAAAAGGTAGCGTAATGATTATGGGCGAGCGGACAAATAACGATCTTGAAGTTATTTCTACAGGCTCTATTGGTTTAGATGTGGCGCTCGGAATTGGTGGTTTACCGAGAGGCCGGATAGTTGAAATATACGGGCCTGAAAGCAGCGGTAAAACAACCATAGCTATACACGTAATTGCCGAGGCACAAAAAAAAGGCGGCATGTGTGCTATTATTGATGCTGAACACGCTTTCGACAGCTCGTATGCACAAAAGTTAGGAGTGGACGTTGATAATCTTTTGATCTCGCAGCCGGATTATGGAGAGCAGGCTTTAGAGATAGCAGATCGCTTGATTTTATCAGGCGCATTAGATGTTGTGGTGATAGATTCTGTTGCTGCACTGGTACCTAAAAGTGAATTGGAAGGTGAAATGGGCGATAGTAAAATGGGATTGCAGGCAAGGCTTATGAGCCAGGCTTTAAGAAAGCTTACTGCTACTATCAATAAAACAAATACCATTTGCATTTTCATTAACCAAATGCGCGAAAAGATTGGAGTAATGTTTGGCAACCCCGAAACTACAACCGGTGGCAATGCATTAAAGTTTTATGCCTCGGTACGTTTGGATATTCGCCGGATGACACAAATTAAAGATGGTGATGAAGCAGTTGGTAACCATGTAAAAGTTAAGGTGGTTAAGAACAAGGTTGCACCCCCCTTTAGAGCTGCAGAATTCGACATCATCTTTGGTGAGGGCATTAGCAAGATTGGTGAAATAATAGATATGGGTGTTGACCTCGGGATAGTGCAAAAAAGCGGAAGCTGGTTTAGCTACGACGGGAATAAACTTGGTCAGGGACGTGATACTGTAAAACAACTGTTAACAGATAATCCTGAATTGTCAACCGAACTGGAAGCTAAGATAAGAGGGAAGATTGCGGAAGCGGCGGGAGTGTAATTTTTCTTCATTAGAATATGGGCCGCTTGCTGAAGCGGCTTTTTTTAGTTAAAGCTGTTCTCGTTCCACTTTTACTGGTAAACGTTCTTTGAAATTTTAGCCGAACACGTCATTATAAAACAGGATTTTCTATTGCTATTTAAAGTGACGCTACTAAATATTAATTCTAACTGTTCAATTTCGCCAATGCCATCTTTTCCCAAACCCAAATTTGCTCATACAGTAGATCTTGCAAAAGAAATTAAAGCTTTAAGGGATTACAAGGATAAAGCTCCTGGTATACAAATCCCTGTAAGTAAGCCCAATAACCTCCTTTTAGCTACATGGAATATTGCCAACTTCGGTGAACAGGACCGGCAAAAAGAGCATCTTGAAATTGTTGCCGAAATCATTTCCTGGTTCGATCTGATTGCCATACAGGAAACAAAAGAAAACAGCGGGCATTTTCAAATGGTGGTAAGCTTGCTTGGCAAGTCGTATAAATTTATATTTTCCGACACTGCGGGCAATAATGAACGAATGGCATTTATTTATGATAGCAACAAAATTGCTGTAAGAGAAGAAGTAGCTGAACTTGCCATTCCACCTAGTGATTATAAAGACATAAAACTACCTGGCGTAGCAGATAAATTTGAAGGGTTCGACAGGAGCCCTTACCTGGTAAGTTTTAAAGTACAGAATTTTGAGTTTGCCCTTTTAAATGTGCACCTTTATTTTGGCGACGACTCGGAGCAAGCTTCTATTAACCGCCGATGTCTTGAAGCTTATTGTGTAGGGCGCTGGGCAGATTTACGGTCGAAGAGCAAACATTCTTTCACTAATAACGTTTTTGCCTTAGGAGATTTCAATCTTCCCATGCTCGATGAAAAAGATCAGGTTTATAAAGCTCTTCGTAGCAGGGGCCTCCAATTGCCGGAGCACAGCTCAAAAATTTATTCTAATATAAATAACGATAAGGCTTACGACCAAATCGCGTTTCTACCCGGCATGAAAAGTAATATTATTTCGCATGGGGTATTCCCTTTTGATAATGTTGCTTTTGCTGAGATTTATAACAACAAAAGTGCAGCTCTGTTTAGGTCTTACATTAGATATTACCTTTCGGACCATAGGCCAATGTGGATGGAATTAAATATTAGTCATTAAAGGTTGAGTTCTTAGGTCAGTTAAGTATTACATGATGAAGCCATAAGTCATTAAATCAACTGGTTTTGTCTAATTCCCAAACTCTGACTTCGTACTTCGGACTTCCGACTTCGTACTTCATTATTCCCCTCTCATCCCTTACCTTTGCCCCGGTTTTTAAGTATCTAATAAAATAAGTTTAAAAGAACTTACAGTATGAGTGGTCAATTAAAAGAGGTTCGAAACCGGATTAAGAGTGTACAAAGTACCCAGCAAATAACTAAAGCCATGAAGATGGTAAGCGCAGCAAAGCTTCGCCGCGCACAGGATGCAATAGTACAAATGAGACCTTATGCAAAAAAATTGCAGGAGATGCTCAGCAACATTGTAAGTAATGCTGACGGTGAAGTAAGCGGAAGCCTGGCGACAGACAGGGGAAACGAACGCGTTCTGTTTATTGTAATCACTAGCGATCGCGGTCTCGCCGGAGGATACAACGCTAACATTGTTAAACTGGCGAAAGAAACGATTGCCACTAAATATAAAAGCCAAAATCAAAAAGGTAATGTTAGTATTTGGAACATTGGCAAGAAAGGCTATGAAAGCTTAAGCAAGTCTAATTATAAAACCAATGCCGATTTTAAAGACATTTTTTTAAGTTTGAGTTTTGAAAATGTGCAGGCAGCGGCGCAGGCAGCAGTAAAAGCTTTTGAAAACAAAGAATTTGACGTAGTAGAATTGGTGTACAGCGAATTTAAAAATGCTGCGACACAAGCTTTTGTTGTAGAAAGGTTTTTACCCATTCCAAAGGTTGAAAAAAAGGAAGGCGTAAAAAAAGCAGATTTTATTTTTGAACCTGCAAAAGAGCAACTAATTGCTGAACTCATGCCTAAAATTTTAAACACACAACTGTTTAAAGCTGTATTAGATGCCCATGCAAGCGAACATGGTGCCCGTATGACAGCGATGGATAAAGCCAGCGAAAATGCCAACGAATTACTGAAAGGGCTGAAGATTTCTTATAACCGGGCACGCCAGGCCGCCATCACAACCGAACTTACAGAAATTGTAAGTGGTGCAGCAGCGCTTACTGGCTAACGCCATAAGTCATTGGGTCAATAGGTCAATAGGTCATTAAGTCATTGGG
>MWYU01000294.1 GCA_002050375.1 Chitinophagales bacterium 62-2 | reverse complement strand
AGTATCGAAGTCTTTTTCATATCGGTAGTTGTTACAAAACAATTAGCTGCCCTAAATTTAGCAGTAATGATCGGACTTCGGAAACAGCTCTTTTTAAAGAGATGAAACATGCCGGATGCATTTCTCTACATATCCTAAATTAGGCGCTTAAGCATAAAAAACTGACAACAAGTTGCCACTTTTTCAACTTGCTATTTTGATACCATAAAGATTAGAAATGGAATGTATTTCTTTTCTTGCATTGTAAAAATGCGTTTCTACAGTATTTAATTCTTTGCTTTGCTTATCAATACTTTTTTTATTAACCATTGTCAAAAATGGCTTTAGTTCCTGTTTCCATACGCACAATACGGCCGAGATGTTTTGTATGCCGCTTTTGGTTGCGTAATATTTTTGTTTGCCCTTTATTTTCTGCACAAAGGTTTTCCCTTTCAGCTTGCGCATGTCGTAGCGGGCATTATTAATAGAGTAATCCCGGAACCGCTTTTTGTGCATCATTTCTTTTAAATCAATACAACTGAAGCCTTGAGGATATAGCATCAAAGCTAATACACTTTCCATCAAGGCCACATTTCGTTGGTTGGTTAATGTTATACCAGCTAGTCTTGCCTTGCCGGTTTGAACAGGCTTGCTGAGATTCTCCATTGTGCCGTCATCTATAATGGCTGCATGAGCATAAGTAATGTTGTTGATAAAGCTGCTCATCAGCTCATTGAGCTTAACAACCATCGCTTCAAAGTATTCTAAACTTCTTTTGCATCCTAACTCCTTTGTGTTGTGTGCCACTACTTCTGCCCGGAGAGTACGTTCGCCTTTGTCATACAACTTAAGCGTTAGTTTGCCAACGTGTATTTTAAATACCGTTAAGTTGTAATCAGGTGTCTGAACTTGTACCTCCGGCGCAGAAGAATGGCGCTTGGTTATGTATGGACGGTTCTTTCTGCCCAGCAACGTTTTCAGGTAAGGAATGTCTATTCTTTCTCTTGTTAAATTGATGATGTGTTGATAGACTTCGTCCAACTGCCGGCCTCTTTTAAACAAAAAATTCCGGCTGTACTCTACCTGATAAACAGAAAACCGGTAAGAAAACCCCGTTTTCTTTTGCCCTTCGTAATCAAGGGCAAACCATAAACAACCATATATCCATCGTTGGCAAACCTTCTCTAATTGCCCCTGATGTTTCAGAGTGTCTGCAATCCGAGATAACTTTTCTCCATCCCTATATGATGTAAAACAATTACTTTCTTTGGTAAACTCAAGACTGGCAGCCTGCTTATGGTTTTCCACCCATTCATGACCGTTTAACATGATATTACAACTGAATGGCGGATGGGCACACATGCGCACACATACATGCCCCCATTGCTTATCCTTAATGTGAAAATAATAATGGTTGACTAAAGATGGCTTCTTTTTACGGCGTATATCTATCTTCCCGTTCCCAAATTCATGCACTTCCCACAACATACTTGTAGCCCTTGAACAAAATATGGCAAATATGCCTTCATAAGCAGCATCTGCGGGAAGCAGTTCTGCCGCATCTTCATGTTTGCGCTCGCCGGTTTGATAATGGACAAAGGAAATATTGCTTTTCTTGCAATAGGCCTGTACACGCTGGCTTACAACACCGGCCATCCGCATCAATGCTGCCGTATTGAGACCTTCATCACTGCCTTGTAACTGCCGCCACCAATCACGAAAACCGCCACCACTCAACAGCTTGGGATAATAGGCATTTAATACAATCCGGTCAATGCAGTCATACTGGCCTTCTAATAAATAAGCATAATGTTCGCTAAACTTATTGTTGTATTTCATACCTTAAAATTACAAAAGCTATTTCGGCAATCCCCTGAAAGGCTTATTTTCGAAACGAAAATTCGTAGTACCTTAAAACTAAAATCTCCGCACTATTTGTCAAAATATTATGCAGCAATTGATAGCTGAGGTATCATTACCATATTGATTACTTTTTGTGAGCAAGTGATAACTTCTTTTCCAAAACTGGTTAAATAATACTTATAGCTTTTGCCGATTTTTTTTATAATCCCATGCACTCTTAATCTTTTTAGCAACCTGCTTAATTGGTCGCTCGAATAATGAGCAAGATGTTTGACGAGGTCTTTACATCTGAAGCCATAGATGTTAAACTCCCCTCTTGCCAGGGTGAGTATAATTTTTTTATCTGCTTTACAAAAGAAGTTTAATCCTTTGTAGTTGCGATCTTCTACTGTTTTTGTTTCTGTTGCTTTTTCTAATTTTTTATGTCCGATTGTATCGTCGTCAATAGCAGAGATAAACTCAAGATACCGATTATTGGAAGCTGCCACGATTTGGCGTAAAGGCTTCAGGCTGTAAATGTTCTTTTTCATCGATGCTTCTTTTTGTGTGGAAGAACCATCGCGGTGTATTACCTCGCGGTAGTGTTTGAAAAAAGTTACGTCATTGACAGTAGTTTCAATTCGTAATATATGTGCAAACTTATCGTACATTTTTATCGATGCCTTACCCATGCTGTGTTTAATCCGGCTGCCTTCTATGCGTACATGATAGTTATTGCCCATTTCACCTTCATATTTTCCATGCATTTTCTTGCCAAAAAAAGTAATGATATTTTCCGGCTTTACACTGTGTATGGCCTTGGTAACAAGTTGTTCATAGAGCGGCTTTAAATCTTCTTGCTTTTTAAATACTATGTCGGTTGAATATTCGCACTGCATGATGCTCCAGTGATATTGCTGCTTAAATACTTTGTGCACAGGACAGTATCTTTCTGCAAAGGCATTTAATTTCTTGTGCAGTTTTTCAATGGATAGATTGTCGCTCATTTTTTGTGCTTTACCCCAATCATCTATAGTTATAAAAGCATTGTCTATCATTTGGTGGCCGATATTTTTCTTTGCCAGTTCATTGCTGAGCCATGCATGCCCGTTGAAAAATATCTGAAGCTTAAATGGTAACCATGTAGGCACACGCACATAACATAGCCCTAAGAGTTCATCAATAAAATAAAAATAATAAGTGAGGCATTTGCCCTGGTCGTATTTCAAAAATGTTTTGCCGGTTACCTTATCATGCCAGGGTTTATAGCTTGTACAGGCTTCCATTACCGAAATGATATGTACCAGACCAGGAGATGTGCCCCGCTTTTTAATGATGCTTTCAATAACCGCTTCTTTTCTGACACCACTGCTGCGGATATATTCTATTTCTAATCCGGCTGCTTCGGCTATACGTTGTGCATTTTGTTTCAACTTATCCCGGTAAGGTTCAGCAAACTTTGCATAATCGAATATCCGGATATTGTTTTGGTACATATATGCCGTTAAATGACCGGCATTGCTTAGTACCGGTAATGTACCAGTGATAACTATGCGGTCATAACAACCAAGTATGCCGCTAATCTTTTCGTTATATCTTTGAGTAAGCAGTTCCATCCTATTGGAAAGTTACGAATCTTTACCTTTTTGGTTCCGGCTTGTCCGGCTTAGGAG
>MWYU01000306.1 GCA_002050375.1 Chitinophagales bacterium 62-2 | reverse complement strand
GGGTGATAGTTGATATAGCTCACTCCGGATGGCAAACCAGCCTGGAAGCTGCGCAGGTATCACAGAAACCAATGGTAGCCAGCCATAGTACTGTTGCAGCAGTTAATAAGCATATCCGTTCAAAGCCTGATAATGTCATTCGCGCCATAGCAGATACAGGTGGTTATATTGGCATCTGCTGTATCCCAAAATTTCTTGGAGGCACCGGAGATATTGCGGCAATGATGAAACACATTGATTATGTATTTAAGAAATTTGGCAGTGATCATGTAGCTATCGGAACTGATGTTGCTTATACATCCCAATATGCAGGCGAGGAAAGCAGTAAAATTCCTTCTTACAGGAAAGCCAGGACGAGGTGGGAAGCCTTATGGCCTCCGGAGGAATATAAAGAAACCCCGGAAATGATTCAAAGTATGTCCTGGACCAATTGGCCTCTCTTTACTGTAGGAATGGTTCAGATGGGATATGCAGATGATGTGATTCAAAAAATTTTAAGTGGAAATACCCTTAGGGTAGCAAGGGCAGCTATTGCTTAACCTAATAATCGTACTTGGTACGCTGGTTCAATAATCAGGCAAAATGATAAGATAATGAAGACCTGGAATTTCGGAATAATAGGATCAGGCATGATAGCCAAAGTTCATGCAACAGCAATTCAAAATATTCATAATGCAAACCTGGTAGGCGTTTGTAGTTCGAATCCTGAGAATGCACGCAAATTTGCTGAGCAATACAATTGCAGGGCTTTTAAAAATTATCAGGATATGGTTAGGTCAGCAGAAATTGATGTGGTTACAGTGGCTACACCAAGCGGTCAGCATATGGAACCGGCAATAGAAGCGGCTGCAAATGCAAAGCACGTGCTGTGCGAAAAGCCACTTGAAATTTCTCTTGAACGGGTGGATAAAATGATTGATGCCCATCAAAAAGCCGGCACTTACCTCGGTGGAATTTTTAATTTTCGTTTCAACGATTCAGTTGCTCTTCTAAAAAACGCAATTGATATTGGCCGCTTTGGAAATATTAGCTATGCATCAGTACATGTACCGTGGTGGCGTACTAATGAATATTATAAAAATAGTTGGCGTGGCACATGGAAGTTAGATGGAGGCGGGGCATTAATGAATCAGGCTATTCACATGGTAGATCTTCTTCAATACCTTATGGGTCCCCTGCATTCTCTCCAAGCCTGCATAGCAACAAGAGGACATTCAATAGAAGTTGAGGATACGGCTACTGCGATTGTAAAATTCACCAATGGAGCTTTAGGAGGAATTTATGGCAGCACAGCCTCCTTTCCTGGCCAGTTTCGTCGTTTAGAAATTACCGGAACCAAAGGAACAGTAATCCAGGAGGAAAATGCTTTTAAGGTTTGGCAGTTTGCCGATAACACCGAAAATGATGTTGAAATATTGAAACGATTTAATAGAATTGAAGGAGGGGGCGGTGTTTCTGACCCTTCTGCCATTTCATATCAACCACATCAAAAAAATATTGAAGCTTTTATTGCATCTATTGAAGCCGGCCGACCTTTTGAAATTGATGGAGTTGAAGCACGAAAAGCGGTGGAGATTGTGTTAGCCATCTATACTGCTGCCAGGGAAGGGAAGCCATATGTCTTGTAGGTTCGCAAAGTCTTTCTTTAATAAGCTGAAATATCAAACGGGTAAGGATGATTTATTTCACGTTTCAATCTTCTAAAATGATATATACTTATTACTCTGTATTTACTTCTCAAATGATAATGGCACAGATTGCTCCATTAATAGTTTCCTTGCCAATAAAATAAGGTTATTAAAAGTTATCGGTAACGTTTCCGTTAATTGCTTAAAGTGCGGATTAAATTAAAAGTACCTTGTTGTGGCAGATACTTGTTTAATTTGGAAACAATCATATAAATACACCTTATAGATGAATACCCCTAAAATTACTCTCCTTATCATTTATTTCCAGCTCTTTTCTTTCAATCCAGGTTTTTCCCAAAACCAACCCAATAAAGAGTCCTCTGATACTATGTTATGTGTAGGCAAATATTGGACAGAGGAGGAAGGGAAAATATTTTTGGATAGTGTGCGTAAGACCTACACAACAGCAGAAGCATGGAAAAACAGGGCAAGCCAAATTCGTAAACAAATTTTAAAAGGCGCTGGTTTAGAGAAGCTTCCTAAAAAAGGTCCACTTAATCCTATCATGGGAGAAAAACGTGTGTTCGATGGTTATCAGGTACAAAATGTTGCTTTTGAAAGTTTGCCCGGAGTATATGTAACCGGAAGTTTATATACGCCTGCCAATGCTAAAGGTAAAATTCCTGGTATATTAAGTGTTGAAGGACATTGGCCTAAACCTGAAGATTATGGAAGGTACCGCAACGAAGCTCAAAAACGTCATGCATCTATGGCGAGGATGGGAGCCATAGTGTGGTCTTATGATATGGTGGGGTATGGTCAATTGGTGGACTACGGTTGGGAACATAAACATCCGGACGCTTTAAAATTACAATTATGGAACAGTATAAGGAGTGTTGATTTCCTGCTTTCGATGGGAGCTGATCCTAAAAGGATCGGTATGACGGGTCCATCGGGTGGGGGCACTCAAACATTTTTACTTACTGCGGTAGATGATCGGATAGCGGTTTCGGTTCCTGTAGTTATGGTATCCGCGTATTTTTTCGGAGGTTGTATTTGCGAGAGCGGCATGCCCATCCATAAAAGCAAAAATTTTCAAACCAACAATGTAGAAATTGCTGCTGTTGCTGCTCCCCGACCTATGCTACTGGTATCAGATGGCAATGACTGGACAAAGAACAATCCGGAAGTGGAATACCCTCACTTGAAATACATATACAATCTCTTTAATAAGCCGGGTGCTGTTGAAAACGTGCACCTTCCAAATGATCTTCATGGATATGACGATAATAAACGAAAAGCTGCATATCCCTTTCTTGCCAAACACCTGGGACTGGATCTAACTAAAGCAATGAATAATGATGGAACGCTTAAGGAAGATATGATTGTGATAGAGAACCAGAAAACACTTTATTCCTTTAACGAAAAACACCCATTTCCAAAGAACGGCGTAAGAAATAATAATAATGTGGTTTGGAAATAGCTTAGTAATAAAACAGGCTAAACAAAAAAATTATTCAAACAATACAGCGGCAAAAGATCATCTACAGAAAAAGGAAAGCCTTCTTTCTCAACCTTTGCTTACTCCTGATGATAGAGTAATGATCCTGAAAAAAATTATTCTTAAACTACCACGAATGAAATTTTATAGAAAATATAGGTACCTGCGCTTGCTTCCTCTTTTAGTTTTTTTTCAATTCTGCTCACAAGCAAATAATTCAAAAGCCGAAAGGAACCCTTCAGATTCAACCCGGTATTATACTGTTGATGATTTTAAATCTGTTGAAAAAATAGATGCTCACGTTCATATCATCACGGAAGCAGATACAGTGTTTATAAAACAGGCAGAAGAAGATAATTCTCGTCTGTTAACTATAAACGTATACAAGGATTCAGGTACACCCATTGAAG
>MWYU01000480.1 GCA_002050375.1 Chitinophagales bacterium 62-2 | reverse complement strand
AAAAATTAAAATAGCATGCGTAAGTATTTAACCAATATAAGTAGACCTATATATACTGCAAAGCACGCTTTGCTCATTTCATTGATAGTATCGCTTCTAATATCAGTAGTGAAAGCACAAAGCAGTTCCAATAAAAACCCAAACAAAAAACCAAACATTTTATTCTGTATTGCAGATGATGCCTCCCGTGCGCACATACGTGCCTATGGGTTAACTGATTGGGTTAATACACCAGGTTTTGACCAGGTTGCTAAAGAAGGTCTTTTGTTTATGAATGCGTATACGCCTAATGCAAAATGTTCACCATCCCGCGCATGCATTCTTACAGGTAGAAATCCGTGGCAACTGGAAGCAGCCGGCAATCATAATTCAATTTTTCCTGCAAAGTTTACAACGGTAATAGAAGCGTTGTCAAAGAATGGTTACGATGTCGGTTTCACTGGCAAGGGCTGGGGACCCGGCGAACCTGGTGAGGTGAATGGAAAAAAAAGAGAGCTTGTGGGGCCAGCTTATAACGAAATAAAAATGGAGGTGCCTGCTAAATTTATTTCCCCTGTAAATTATACCGCCAACTTTGAAGCATTTCTAAAAGACAAGTCGGGTGATAAACCTTTTTGTTTTTGGTATGGCGGCCATGAACCTCATCGTCCGTATGTGTATGGAGTTGGGGTAGCCCAGGGACAAAAAAAACTAACGGATATAGATAAAGTACCAGGCATGTGGATAGATAATGAAGCTATACGCACTGATATGCTCGACTATGCTTACGAAATAGAATACTTTGATAAGCACCTGCTAAATATGCTTGAGCTGTTGGACAAAAAAGGAGAATTGGAAAACACTATTATCATCGTTACTTCCGATAACGGAATGCCTTTTCCACGAGTGAAAGGTCATGTATATGAATACGCGAACCATTTGCCTTTAGCTGTTATGTGGAAGGGACATATGCAAAATCCCGGAAGAAAGATACAGGACTATATCAGCTTCATAGACCTTGCACCAACTTTTCTTGAACTCGCCGGTGTTAGTGAAAAGAATAGCGGTATGCAAAAGATAGAAGGAAGATCATTTGTTGATATTTTTAAATCGAAGAAGCAGGGTGTAGTAGATGTAAAAAGAGATCATTTACTGCTTGGAAGAGAAAGGACAGATTTGGGACGACCGCATGACCAGGGGTATCCGGTGCGCGGGATCGTTAAGAACAACTTTATTTATACAAAGAATTACGAACCTGACAGATGGCCTTCCGGCAATCCCGAAACGGGCTATATGGATATAGATAACAGCCCTACCAAGACAGCTATATTAGATGCTAATAAAAAAGGCGAACGTAAAGATCTGTATCAACTATCTTTTGACAAACGAGGGGCAGAAGAATTATATAATATTACCACTGATACATTTTGTCTTAAAAATCTTGCGACGGATAAAAAGTTTTCAATCATACTGCAGCAAATGAGGAAGCAAATGGAACAGGAACTAACAAAACAAAATGATCCGCGGATGTTTGGTAAAGGAGATGTCTTTGATAATTATCCGCATGCAAACCCTGCTCTTAGGAATTATTATGAACGTTTTCTAAAAGGAGAAGTGCGAAGTGGGAGAGCTGAACAATAGCAAAATGAGAGGATGATCTGTTATCAAATTAAGGTGTTGAACTAAGCGAGTTACCATTGTTTTTTTTATTATTCTTCCGGCTGCACGCCCGGCTTATTAAATAAACCTGTATCACCTTTTTTCCAAACGGGTAGCAGCAGTTTAACAACATCAGGATATTTTGCAGCTATATTATTATTTTCATAAGGGTCTTTATAATGATCATACAACTCCTCGGTCAGTTTCTCCTTTCTGAAATATTTTGTAAAACGATACTGCGGAGTACGCACCGTTATACCCCGACGAAAATAACTATAGGCAACGTTTGTCCAGTTCTTGTTTTGTGGCGTTTGTAATAAAGGCACTATACTTTTACCATCGGCTTTATAAGGCATTTTTATATTACACAATTCCATCAAAGTTGGATAAACATCAATTGAGCTAACAATTTTATCGCAGGTAGTTCCCTGCTTATTTCCGGGAACGCTTATAATTAACGGGCTTCTCAACGCCCATTCAGCAATGGTATGTTTACCCCATACCAGGTCATCTCCCAGGTGCCAGCCATGATCGCCCCATAATACAATAATGGTATTTTTATCAAGGCCAAGCTGCTTTAACTCTGTAACTACTTTTCCTATTTGAGCGTCTATATAACTTACGCCTGCATAATAAGCATGTTTTAGTTTACGGGCATATGCATCAGATATAGGTTTAGATAAAGAAGCTTTTTCATCACCAAGTTTATAACCATTAAACTCGCCGCTTTCGTGCAGGCTCGCAGGGTTTACATCGCTGGGTATATTGGGCGAAGGTGTTAACGGAATTTTAGATTCATCATAAAGGTTCCAGTACTTTTTTGGGGCATTAAATGGCAGATGAGGCTTAAAAAATCCTACACCCAAAAAGAACGGCTGTTTTTTGCCAGCCAACTCTTTTAATTTTTGTATGGCAAGATTGGCAGTTAATCCATCGGGGTAACCTTCATCGTCAACGTCGGCCCCTTCCTACGGTTTAGTTTCTCCTTTCAACTCATTGCGGTTTGTTCCGTTGGCGTAACCAAAAAAGGCATTCCAGCCGGTGCCCCATTTGCCAGGATTAAACAGCATTTCATTCCAACTGTTGGGCAGTTCCCTGTCCTTTCCTTTTGGCTGAAGGTATTTGTAAATATACCCGTCTGGCGAGTGACTTATTTTGCCCATACCTACTGTATAATAACCATTACTTCTCAAGTGTTCTATAAACGATTCAGGGCTTGTTTTTATATTTTGAGCTTTTCTAATTTCCAGCACATCATTTGAAAGATCAGTTGAAGTACGCGGCAACTTACCAGTAAGAAGACTTAGACGCGATGCCCCGCAGGTAGGAACAGTTACAAAATGGTTTTTAAAAACGGTGGCTTGTTTAGCGAGCCTATCAATATTTGGCGACTGCACTATGGTGTTACCATAACAGCCAAGTTCAGGTCTAAGGTCATCAACACAAATGAACAGAACATTATACTTTGGTTTGCTTTCTCGGCCTTTTTGTGCTAAAGCATTTGTAGAGCGATTGAGTAACAGAATGATAAAAACCGAAAATATCTTTAGCGGAATAGTAATTTGTCGATGCTTCATTAAACTTTGGACTTGTAAATTTTGAGGTGAAAAAGGTTAGAGGCAGCAATTAGATTAAGCAAGCAGAAGTATGAAACTACAAGATTTATTATTCTGCTGCATAGGGAATATAACTTAATAACCCGGGTTTTGCTTCAGCTCAGCACCTGAATTTGCATCTATCGCATTTTGTGGTATAGGAAGAAGGTTATTATGTGGTTTGATACTGGCTTTAGAAACCGCATTGTATTTTACCACCCTTTCGTATAATAATCCTACTCTTGATAGTGTTAATCTCCGGGGTTCTTCTCCCGCAAGTTCCCTGGCTCTTTCATCGAGGATATAATTT
>MWYU01000646.1 GCA_002050375.1 Chitinophagales bacterium 62-2 | reverse complement strand
AAGTAAAAGAGATTGTAAGCTTCCTGCACGCACTTACTGATTCATTAGACGTAGCAATTAAATGACAATGGTAAAAAGTAAAAATTTATGGTTCTACGTTCTATGACGGAAAGCATGGCTAATTATGATTAAGCTGCAATTGCTACGACCTTGAATTGCCATGACCTTCAATTGCCACGACCTTTAGGTCGTGGGATGATGGATAAAGAATAATAAATAAACAGGCTTTAGCCGAAGAAATAACACAAGATGCCTTACACCAAAGTATTGATACATTTTATTTGGGCGACTAAAAATCGGGAACATTTAATAAGCCAGGAGTTGAAGCCATTATTACTACAACATATCAAAGAGAATAGTATCAAAAAAGAAATTTTTATTGACACTATAAATTGTGTTTCAGATCACATTCATTTGCTCGTTTCCCTGGGGACTGAACAAACAATTGCCAAAACAGCTATGCTTATAAAGGGAGAGTCTTCATTTTGGGTGAATAAACAAAAGCTGGTAAAAAGCAAATTTGAATGGCAGGATGAATACATTGCATTATCAGTAAGCTATTCTGCAGTTGATAAACTAAGAGCTTATATTTCAAATCAGGAAACACACCACAAGAAGAAAACTTTTGCTGAAGAATATGAAGAATTTCTAAATGCACATCATTTTGATGGAATTTCGGCTAAAGCCAATATCTAATTTTATATAACGCCCACGACCTGAAGGTTGTGGCAATTTTAGCAACACAAGTCTCATAGAACCTAATTAATTAAATTATTACAACACAGAAATAAGAATTTGTTCTGAGTTAAAACTTAAAAGAATCAACCAAATGGAAAAGAGATTACAATTAATGTTCGTTATGCTTTTAGCATTGCCTCTATGCCTTTTTGCGCAGAGTGCGAAACAAGAGCAAATCGCACAAGGCCGTAATTTACACGCTACCGGACAACCAATGGCAAACTTACTTCGTGGCCCTTATTTGCAGGTGGTGACAAGCAGCAGCATTGTTGTTAGATGGAGAACAGACACCTGGGCAAGAAGCCGTGTTCGTTATGGAACTACTCCTGGTAACTTAAACCTTATGGCTGATGACTCAGCATTGGTAACAGAACATGAAGTGAAACTAACCCGCCTCGAACCAAGAACAAAGTACTACTACTCTGTCGGCGGAATTAGGGATACGCTGCAGGGCGATAATGAAAATTACTTCGTAACACTCCCGGTTCCCGGCGCTGAAGGTATGTACCGTATAGGTGTATTTGGTGATTGCGGTAACAATTCAACCAATCAACGCAGTGTTCGCGATCAGTTTACAAAGTACCTTGGAAATAAGTACATGGACTCGTGGATCTTGTTAGGAGACAATGCTTACCGTGACGGTGAAGATGCACAATACCAAACGAATTTTTTCAACATTTATAAGGATAACCTTCTTAAAAAATATCCTTTGTATCCTGCGCCCGGCAATCATGATTATCATGATGTAGAGTACTCTGCAGCCCATGCTCAAAAAACAAAGGAAGTAGCGTACTTTCAAAATTTTACAATGCCTGTAGACGGAGAAGCCGGGGGCACAGCTTCTAACAGTAAAGCTTATTATTCATTTGATATTGGTAACATTCATTTCCTTTCGTTAGACTCTTATGGAACTGAAGAACAGTCTTTCCGCTTGTACGATACATTGGGCAGGCAAGTTCAATGGATTAAAAAAGACCTCGATGCGAATAAAAATAAAGGCTGGGTAGTAGCTTACTGGCACCACCCGCCATATACCATGGGTTCTCATGATTCTGATAAGGAAACTGAACTTGTTAAGATCAGGGAAAACTTCATTCGTATTTTAGAACGCTATGGAGTTGACCTTATATTATGTGGTCATAGTCATTTGTATGAGCGTTCCAGGCTGATGCGGGGACACTTTGGTTCTGAACTTACATTTGATTCTGTAAAAAATAATGTAAGCCAATCCACTGCTTTGTATAATGGCAGTAAAAATTCTTGTCCTTACATTAAGAATGATGGAAACAACCAGGGAACTGTTTATGTTGTAAGCGGCTCTGCAGGGCAACTTGGCCCCCGAAAAGAATCCTTTCCGCATAATGCCTATTATTATTCGAATAATGATATCGGAGGTGCGGCTATGCTTGAAGTAAATGCAAACAGGTTAGACCTTAAATGGGTATGTGCTGATGGAGTTGTAAGGGATAGCTTCACTATGATGAAAAACGTAAATAAGAAAACTACGATCAGGGTTAAGAAAGGAACGAGTGCAACGCTCACTGCTTCATTCATTGGAAATTATAAATGGAATTCAGGAAACAAGACAACGAGGAGCATTGTAGTTACACCATCTGCAGCAAAATCAACAATCGTTGTTAAGGATGAGTTCTCTTGTGTTCAGGATACTTTCGAAGTTATAGTATCAAGATAATAAGAGATTACTTTTTAAACGGTTGTTGATATTCAATCAGGCTTTTAAGATAGGAGACTTATTAATAAGAACTCTGACACTATTCTCTTAAGGGCAACTTTCATCATTTTTTCAATCTGTTTTGTAATGTCTGGGGTTACTTTGCTATACCGTGGCATAACAATTAATGTTAGCCTAACAAGAATTATTTTAGCTTCAAATACAACTTAACTCCATGCGACCGATAATTTATAAGCTTTTGTTTACTTTTTTAATATCTCTTGCCTGCACTAAGTATACTTATAGTTTTAAAGCGCTGGTTACTATTACAGTCGATGAAGATAGCAGCAGTATTATTTCTGACGGTGCGAAGCTGCAGCTTATCTCCAACCAGTTCAGCTTTACCGAAGGACCTGCCGTTGACAGGAAGGGAAATATTTTTTTTACCGATCAGCCAAACGATAAAATATGGAAATATGGAACTGACGGAAAACTATCTGTGTTCTTAGATAAAACCGGCCGCTCGAATGGTTTGTATTTTCATAAAAGAAAGTTACTTGCCTGTGCAGACGAGAAAAATGAATTATGGTCTATCAGCCGCAACAAGAAAATCAAGGTTTTGCTCAAAGACTATAAAGGTCAGAAATTGAACGGCCCTAACGATTTATGGGTAGACCAGCAAGGTGGCATTTATTTTACAGACCCCTATTATCAACGTTCTTACTGGACAAGAAAAAAACCGGAAATAGTGGGTCAAAAAGTGTATTATTTGTCGAAGCTAAAAAAAGATTTGGTAGTAGCAGATGAAAACATAAAGCAGCCCAATGGTATTGTGGGTACTCCTGATGGTAAGTATTTGTATGTGGCCGATATTGGTGATAAAAAGACTTACAGGTATGTGATACAACCGGACGGAACTTTAAGAGACCGGCAGCTTTTTACAGAACAAGGATCTGATGGAATGACGTTGGATAACCTTGGAAATGTTTATTTAACAGGAAACGGAGTAACTGTATATAACCCCGAAGGAAAGAAAATAGCACACATTGCTGTACCGGCAAAATGGACGGCTAATGTTTGTTTCGGGGGAAAAGAAAAGAACAAACTGTTCATTACAGCTTCAGAAGCTGTTTATATATTAGATATGAAAGTAAGGGGTGTTGAATAGGCGTTAAAAAACAAACAGTGCAATCCTGTCAATTATTCAGAGCGTTTAATAACGCTTCTATTTCTTCTTTAATAACAGCAGGATGGGTGTAGCTCTCTTCACTTGCTGCAAACGCCGGATGATCATACTTCATTTTACTTTTTGCATAACTGCGCAGCGAGGTATGAAACTCAACAGCACCAGTTGTATCTGCAAGCATTTTAATATTATCTTTTCGAACGCCGCTGCCCGGCATAATAATAATTTTTTTATCAGCCGCTTTTACTAACTGCGCAATCAGGTCTGCGCCCTGTACAGCTAATGGTTGCTGACCCGAGGTGAGGATCCTGCTGCAACCTAACTGCACCAATTGCTCAACAGCTTCAAGGGGATCTTTACAACGATCGAAAGCGCGGTGAAAAGTTACCTGCATGGGATGAGCCGCTTCAACAATTTGTGCTGTTCTTTTTATATCAATGCCTCCATCCGCGTTGAGCAAACCAGTTACCACACCATTGCACCCCAACTCCTTACAAAGCTTCACATCCTGCAATATTATTTTAAACTCATCTTCGCTATATAAAAAATCTCCACCCCGTGGTCGTATAATAGGAAAAAGATCAATAGACACTTTTTCTCTGGCAGCTTTTATCATTCCATAAGATGGCGTCGTGCCTCCTTCCATAGCATTATCACACAACTCTATGCGATGTGCCCCGCTTTGCTGTATAAATTCACAGCTTTCTATAGTAAAGGCGATAACTTCTAATTTATAAGACATGGCCAACTATTTGAACCAGCTTTCAGCTTCATACACTTTTTCTTCGGCTGCACTTTTTACTGAATAGGTAAAGTCTTTCTGAATGGCAAAAGCGCCATACTCACCTTTTGTATTTAAAGCCAAAAAGCCCACCTGCAGCGTTTGTGCTTTTGCAGCATTGCGTTTAACTATACGCTCTACCACTTTCTTACAAGCGGTTAAGGGTTTTATGCCTTGCCGCATTAGCTCTACCACTGCATGAGAACCACAGGTACGTATAACTTCTTCACCCAGGCCTGAAGACGTAGCTGCGCCTGCTTCCCCGTCCACATAAAGTCCCGCGCCAATAATGGGAGAATCACCTACCCTGCCTCTCATTTTCCAGGCTGCACCACTGGTGGTACAGGCGCCGCCCATCTTACCGCTTGCATCAATAGCCAACATTCCAATGGTATCATGATTAAAGGGCCCTCCGGGTAACTGCTGTGAACCGTCTTTTTTATAATGTTGATTTTCGATGTTGATGACGGGTTCGTACTTCGCAGTTTTTAGCCACTCTTTCCATGCTTTTTCTGAGGCAGGTGTTAACAGGTTTTCTTTTTTAAAACCATTAGCCAGCGCAAACTGCAAGGCTCCTTCTCCCACAAGCATTATATGAGGGGTTTTTTCCATTACCAGCCGGGCTACCGAAATGGGATGTACAATATTTTCGAGAAAAGCAACAGAGCCGCAGTTAAGGTTCCCATCCATTATGCAGGCATCAAGAGTAACTTTGCCATCCCTATCAGGAAAACCGCCTAAACCTACAGTATGATTTTTAGGGTCTGCTTCCGGTACTTTTACACCTGCTTCAACGGCATCTAAAACATTACCACCTGCATTTATAACCTTCCAGGCTTCAGCATTGGCAACTTTCCCAAAATCCCATGTGGAAATAATAATGGGGTGGCTTTTGTAACCTGGCAACGCAGTATTTGCAGCAGCAAAAGACTTTTTATTAAAGAATAAAGAAGCCAGGCCTGCTGCAGATGTTTGAAGAAATTTCCGGCGCAGAAACATTGTGTATAAATTTAATGGTTCTATTGTAGCGTTTTTTTCAAGCAAAGAGGCAAAGGGCGCAAAGGTTTTTTTTGTGTCTTGGCCCTTGTTTTTCTTTGCGTCTACACGTGAAGATTTTTAACTAAATCAAAATTGCCTGAAGGTCAAATAATGGTCAAATTGGCTATGCAATACTATCGTACTTTGGCATTCAATTGATCCAGGAATCTTACGGCAGAAGTGTCTCCTTGCAGTGTTGCTTCCATCAGTAATTTAGAACCTCTCGGTACATCTCTAATAAATCGGCAGCGCTCGTAAAAAAAATTATTCTTTAAAGCATTATCATCATCAGCAAACGAGTACAAAAAACCAACTGTTCTCTTTGAAGGCACATAACCGGCATTAGCTGAATTTACCAGCAGTTGAAACGCTTCAGCACAGCTAACCTGTTTATTCCTGTTTTGCAAAGCCAGCTTACCATATACATACATCGCTTCAGGCACCTGTTTTTGCGATAAACTTTTATAAGCCGCCAAGGCTTCGGGCAACTTGTTAGTAGTTAAAAGTTGTTTTGCTTCGTTCAACTGTAGCCTTACGTCTCTGCTTACTTCGGCCACCGGAGTAATCGTACTTACTTTTCTTTTTGATATTGATTGCTCTGCAGCTTTACCTTTTACCGGTTGTTGGGTATCTCCTGCTTTTACTAATGCATATACCAGCACAATAATTCCTGCTATTACGCCGAACATTATAAGCAAACCTTTGAGGGAAAATATTGAAGGCTCCGGAACTTTCTTTATGTAATCCAACACATTTTTTACCGGTATTGCATTAAGTGGAGCAATAGTTTGGTTAGGAGAACTTACTGTGTTTTGAGCAGTGCTACTGTTCTGATATTGTATCAATCGTTGCTCAAGCAATTCTTTTTCGTGAAGCAGTTTTTTGTTCTCCTGTTTCAAGCTCGCCAATTGATCGTATATAACTTCTACATTCCCTGCAGTTCTGATACTGTTTTGCCAGATGAATTCATGTAATTCAATTCCGTCCGAAAAACGGTTCTCGGGTTTTTTTTCAAGGCATTTATATATCATTTTCACCAACCAGGCAGGGATCTGTATTTCGTGTTGCTTCTTTACATCGCTCCAGGATGGCGGTAATGACTGCTGCCTTATCTTCAACAAATCGGGAGGAGGTGTTTCCATGTGTGCTAACATCACCACATTTCGTGCAGTCTCCCCATTATCTCTTAATGGAAAAGGAACTCTTCCCGCCAACAATTCGAACATTACAACGCCAAAGCTGTATACATCGGTTTGAAAAAGCATTTGCCCTTCATTTTGCTCAGGCGCCATAAATTCGATAGCGCCGGCACGGCGTAAACTGGAGCGCCGTTCCTCGTTCGACATTACAGAAAGACCAAAATCGAGGAGAATATAATTACCTGTATGTGTATTGAACTTTACATTGTTGCTTTTTATATCGCCATGCCTTACATCTACTGTATGGCAATGTGCCAGCGCCTGCGATAGGTGATCAGCAACTTTCAAAACTTCCTTTATTGTGAAGACGGGCGGATTTGGCTGCTTTAAGAGGTCTTCGAGATCAGGCCCTTCAATAAACTCCATCTCTATAAAGGGGAAGTTGCCGGAATCTGTAATTCCCGAGCTTAATATTTTTACAACATTCGGGTTAGGTTCTTCATTTACTTTTTTAAGCTTGCGAACCTCGTTTTGAAAACTGGTAAAATTTTTATCATCCGTGCTTTCGCTATAGATAGGCGTGGGTAAGAGTTTAATAGCAGTAATGATTTCACCCATTCGCCTTCCTTTGTACACAGAACCTTGCCCGCCGGTTTTTAAGGCGCCCATATTTTCTAACCCTTCTGTAATTGTAAAAACCTTGGCCATGATATATTCTTAGTTTCAAAAACCACCCTATGCGAAGCTGACGCGATGCAAAGATAGAGAGCGGATGAAACTAAAATTGAAAAACAAAAATTAGGTAGTGTCTCAGTTTGAGACACTACCTAAAAATTGCAAAGAAGGGAGCGTAAATGTTTGTAGATATCGCTATAAAGTTTTCTCCTGTTTTTCTGCATCAACCATTTACGGGGATAAGATCTTTTTTTCGCAGCCAGCCTTTAGAGACCTGGCCTTCGTCGTTGGTATAAATAACGTATATAAAACCATCTTTTTCATTTATTGCATTAAAAGCCTTATTCCATTGGTTTATAAACGCGTTTCGGCGGGTAGTTTCGTCCGGTTCATCATGAAAGTATGCTATAGATCTCGCTTTGTACCTACCTACTGAGATGCTTTTCTTTTCAGGTTCTTCCTCTGCTGTTTGCTCACCCGCATTCTGATCCTCATTGTTCGCACCCGCCTTTTCCTGCTTATCTACCTGTTCATCTATTAACTCTGCCTGATCTTTTGGTTCGTTTACCTGCGCCTTATTTGTATTGGCCGGATTTTCAGCGGGCACCTGGCTTGTTGTTGCCTGTTCCGCTTTTTTTGTAAGTGGTTTTTTAGGGGTATTAACAGGAGTATCTCCGTTCATACCCGGGGTGACAGTTGAGTTAGTTTCAGTCGAAGATGTACCTGCTAATGGGTCAGTAGAAGTGCCCTGATTTTTGAAGAATGAATAAGTAGCAAAACCGCCGAAGGCGATAGTTAAAAAAAGTAAAGCAATAAAAGCAGTTTTTGAAACTCCTCTTCTTACCGGCTCAGCGTAATCCGTTGTCGATATTCCGGTTGGTCTTAAATTTTGTGCTTCATTATCTTTCCGCAGCACCATTGCTTTTAGTTCGTCTAACTGTTTGTCTTTAACCGACGCCTCCTGCTGGTACTTTAAAATAACCTGTTGCAACTGATCTTTTTCCTTCAATAATTTCTTAGTCTCCACCTTCAAACTATCCGATTGTTCAGCGCCCGCCTCTTCTTTTTTTTGTGCAAGGGTGCTGTTGAGAACTATATATTCATTCAGTTCCATACCGTTTGCAAACCGGTTTTCCGGTTTCTTTTGCAGGCATTTATATACCAGGCTCACTAACCAATCGGGTACGTGCATCTCATGTTCCTGTTTCTCATGACTCCATGTAACAGGCAAAGCTTTTCGCCTAAGTGTAAGAAGGTCAGGAGGAGGTGTTTCCATATGTGCTAACCGAACAGCATTGCGGGCAGTTTCGCCTTTATCGTTTAAAGGAAAAGGTACAGTGCCTGCCAGAAGTTCAAATAAGATAACACCAAAACTGTACACATCTGTTTGAAAAAACATTTGACCTTCATTCTGCTCAGGAGCCATAAATTCTATAGCTCCTGCATGGCGCAGACTTGTACGCCGTTGCTCGTCCGACATTACCGCCAACCCGAAATCTAACAGGACATAATTACCCGTATGAATATTAAATTTTACATTATTGCATTTTATATCGCCATGTTTAACTCCAACCCTATGGCAATGTGCCAATGCGTGCGATAACTGGTCTGCGACTTTTAGGGCTTCTTTTATGGTAAAGATGGGAGCGTGGGGAGGTTTTAATAATTCCTCCAGTTCAGGTCCCTCGATGTATTCCATTTCTATAAAGGGAAAATTCCCGGTATCAGAAACGCCTGAACTTAATATTTTAACAACGTTGGGATTTGGGTTCTCATTTACTTTTTTCAGCTTCTGTACTTCGTTCTGAAAATCTACAAAGTTCTTGTCTTCGGAGGTTTCGGCGTAAATAGGTGTCGGCAACAATTTAATAGCAGTAATGATCGGGCCAATACGCTTTCCTTTATACACTGAACCTTGCCCGCCTGTTTTCATGGCCCCAAGATTCTCGAGTCCTTCTGTAATTGTAAAAACCCTTCCCATTTTTAATTTTAATTTTCTGCCTGCAAATAGGAAAACTCTAATAATGCTGATTCGCCCAAGATTATCTGGTCGCCTTCCTGTAAGTGATGACCGATTTCAGTGGTCTGAAGTTTAACCGGCTTACCTCCTGTTGTACGAACTTTAATTTTATTCATTGGCGGTACGCCGCCTTCATCGGGAAATAGAACAAACATTCCCGTTTCATTATCCCATTCAATATGTGCGTGTTGGCGGCTGACCGACCTGTTACTTTCATTAGCACTCCCACCGGGAAAAGCAATTTGATTTTCGCGCATAAAACCATCTGCTGTTTGCACCCGTCTTTCACGACCAATATTTATTTTGGGCCGCTTCGAGGTGATGGTATAAACTTCTTTTTCGGCTTCACCATTCAGCACCCTTATATAGGCTGTTGCATCTTTATGAACCTTTGGTTTTGTCTTTGTTGAAATAAATAATGCTGCATCGGCATCCTTTGCTTTTATAGCTTCAGGGGGCGCCTTATCAGCAAAATGAATTTCCATGGTCCAGTTTTCGGGGAGAGCTATAGCGTAATCATCTGCAATTTTCTGTATCTCCTCTTCTTTGAAACGTTGCTCATTATCAGCAAAAACCGCAGCCTCGTACAAATGTTTTTCCTCGTTGGCACAAGTGATATATAAATATAAACCTTTTATGTTTTCTCCTTCCCCGCCTTCCGCTTTTTGCAATTGCTCTTTAATAAATTCCAGCACGTTGTTCCGGATGGCTTTTACATCCTGTGGCTGGCTTCCCTTCTTAAATAAATTGAACATGTTAGTTCTATAGTTGCTTTAGTGTGTTCTCTAAATTTTTGTTTTAAATATATCTTCAATAAGTAGTCCAAATTTAGTATTTCTAACTATTGTGCCGGGGCATTAGCTGTATCGGTTACAGTAACTGCATTTCTTTGACCTGTAGGTTGGGGTGATTTGTTTACAAGTGCTGTTTTATTGATGATCACCTTTTGTTCAGGACGCGTTTTTTCGAAGCTTTTGATATAGCCTCTCTGTAATAAAAATGGAATGACGTGCTTTCCTGCCAACTTAACTGCCTCACTTGAACCTTTAGCATCTTCGATACGGATACAAGTTATTATGTGGCCGGTACCCTTTGCTTTTGGAGCAAAAAACACATACCATCCATCGTTAATTCTCCTGCCTTTAAATATGCGTTCGGGAGTACCGGTTTTACCGGCCGCAACAATGCCTAATCTTTCTGCTTTATTCTCACTCTGCTTTCGCATATAACCTGTTAGCAACTCCGCATAGTGAGGACTATTTGCTATAGGTACTCCTTGTTGTATTTTAGTTGGGGAACCACTTATACTTCTTACGTAGCGATTAGGCATCATAGTTCCGTTGTTGGCAATACCCGATGCTAACCGTGCCACCGCCGCCGGAGTTGCTATTAACTCACCCTGGCCCCACGACATTCCTGAGACGCCCCTGCCGCGGGTACGCTTAATATTATTAGGATTATACGTTCTTAAACTTCTGAATTCAGTTCTACGCCACAACTCCCGCCATTGGTTTTGTTGCTCAGGGTTATTGCGCTCATATTCGTAATAGTAACCGCCGGCACCGTGTAGAAACATTCCGGTTTGCAGGTATACAGTTCCCATTTCCTCCTGCAACCGCTTTTCGTTTGCCAGACGGATAAAGAATGAGTTGTTTGATTTTACGATACCTCTTTCAATACCTATCCAGCCTGCTTCATCCGGTTCCGCACTTTTTACCCTGATAAGATCCCACGGATGTACCCTGATTCTTAATTTTGCGGCCGTGTCTCCTAACTTATTGAAAGCTGCGAGTGCTGTTGCAAGTTTTGCCGTAGAGCCCGGTTGTGTAGCAAGGGTAAATCCGAGATCGCTATTGGTGATCCAGTAATTAAGCTTGTTTTGCTCGGCATAGCTTAGGGTCAACCTTTCCCAATCGTTTATCTGGGGATAGGGATAGTTAGCGGAAGCAATAACATCACCTGTATTATCTTCCATAATAACTACCGATACCCGTTTGTTTATTAAAGAATCATCGGTTGGTAAGGAGTGTTGGATAGTTGTTTGGAGGGCTGCATCCATTGTTAGCTGTACATCCCTGTTCTTTTGTTTGAATGCTGCCACTTGCCGGCTGTTTATACCTGCTAAAAGCAAAGGAGCAATAGCACCGAAATTCCTTTTAACGACCGTCATTTGTACTGCAGTCTGTGGTAAAAAACGATCCTCTTTAAATCTTGTTGCACTTACCTGGAACTTTGTAGTTGGCGTGGGAAAGCCACGTAACTCCGCTGCGTGTTCGTACTCGGCAAAATAACCATTGGTAGCCCCGCTAAAAATACCGGTGTTCGCATTGCCTGTCCAAAAGAACATCTGATCACCAAAAGGATAATACCTGTCCAGGCGTTTGTAAGCAAGGGCTTCTAAATCTTGTTTGGGGATACCTAATGCTAATAAGGTATCCAGTTGCCGGTTTATTAAATTAGGATGGCTTGTCGCCAAAATCTTTCCCTGCCTGTCTAATAAATTTCCGGCCTGCAACCGGTTCATTAAAATAGTGATGCGTGGATTATAGCTATACATTCGCGAACCGCTTCTGTCTGCTACCAGTGCAGGTTCTACCACCCACTTTTTATTATTAAATAAATAGCGTGATACGTTTACTCCCAGCAATATTATCCCAATACATGCCGCTAATAAAGCAGGCAGCAGGTTTTTATCCTGTTGGCGTATAATAAATTTCATTTGTGCCGGCGTACCCTGTAAATGAGATGCCGACAATAAAAATCCTGCGGCAAGCATATTCGTCAGTAGCGACGATCCTCCATAGCTTATAAATGGCAGAGCAACCCCCGATAAAGGCAAAGCTCCCGTTGATCCACCGGCAATCAATAAGAACTGAACGAAAGTACCGATGCCAATACCGGCACAAATGTAAAATAAGAATGGCGCACCTGTTTGTCGTCCTATAATAATCGATCGGTGCAGGTAGATCAGGAACAAAAGGAAAATGCAGAAAATACCCGCCAATCCAAATTCCTCGCCTATGGCTGGCAGTATCATATCTGTATGAGCTTCAGGAATGGTTTTGGCAAATCCTTCACCCGCACCTTGCCCTGTAACTCCGCCGCTACTCATTGCCCAGATACCGTTTGCTACCTGGTCGCCGCCAAATACTTCGTTGTTCCAGGCATCCTGCCAAATTGCCTTTCTATCAACTAAACGCGTTATAGGCCCGGGAAACAATTTTTCGATATAAGGTATCTGGTCGAGCAACAAAAATCCGCTCATAACTACTAAAGCCATAAAAGCAGATTCACTTAATTGCTTTCTTTTATATAGCATAAACAGAAGTAAACAACCTGCAGTAACTGCAGTGCCTATCCATGCACTTTTAAATACCCAAACCGCAAGCACGTACAGAATAACTGCTCCAATCATATGCAGAAAGTCGCCGCGTGAAAATGAAAACAAAACAATGAAGGTGAAGCAGCAAACCATGGCCGGTCCTAAATCCCCTAATATCAGGAAAAGAAAAATAGTGGCAAGAATAGCAATTAAAGCAAAGGCAAAAAACGACCATCGCTTCTTCCAGGTAGAATAAGAAGAAATAAACTTTTCGTTGGTGGCAAAATATCCTGCCAGGAAAAAAATCACTAAAAACTTTACTATCTCACTTGGCTGAAAACCAAGGAGATTTACTTTAACGCCGCTGCCCTCGGGGCCGGTACCAAATAGAATGGTTAGTACCAGCAGACCGGTTGCCAGAAGTGCCCATGGCCAGCCATTAGCTGCTCTGCGGTTGTTTTTAAATATAAATAACCGGTATAGCCAAGAGTCGGTTGTCAGGAATTTCAAATTAAAAAGCAACAGGAGTATGATGCCGGCAATGCCGCCGCCGAAATAGGTTAAGGTGCTTTTGGCTAAAAACCTGTCGCGCAAGGGATCTTGTAAGCTGAACAATGTGATAAAAGACAAACCGGTCAACACCATTATTACAGGAAGGATTAATTGATCGGCTTCAGGAAAACGAACGGCTAATAAAATATGAATGAGGAAAAAAGCTATAAAGAAACTCACTACTATTATCCAAAACCATTTAGTTACTTCCTGGGGTGTTCGTACAATTAAAGCTTTTTCTTTTTTTAAAGTACTAAAATCGCGTGTTGAAAACAGTTTCAAAGTGTGCGGCGACTGGCGAAAGGTGAATGAAGGATCATTGTTTAACTGTTGTACTCCCTGCGAACGACCAAATTCAAAACCCGGTTGTAAGGGAAGCACTTCAAATGCTTCATTAGCCGGCAATCCTGTAAAAGCAAACCTGCCCTGTCCGTCAGTGCGGGCATAAGCCGAGAGTGATTGCAGTTGCCGGCGATTGGCAGTATCAAGCACGAAGGTTTTTCTGATGCCTGTACCGTTTTCAGTTATTTCACGATTTACTTCAGTAACGGTTTCGCTATATAAACTGTCCTGTGGCAACACAATTTGCAAACGCACCAGTACACCTTGTACAGGCGTCTGAACTTCATCTTTTTCAATAATGCCGCTAATAGTACGGTTGCCCATTGAAAGATTATTTGCAGAAGGTAATTGCGTCGGGCTTCGGCGCTCCCGTTCAAACATTACTGAATCGGCATTCGAAAATCCTAACAAGGCACGATCTACCTGTACTCTCCTTTTAAATACTTCTCCGCCACCTGCAAAAGCCTCTTCAGCATTAACTTCAAAGCTCTTTTTGTTAAGCTCGCCAATATTGTCCGACACACCTTCTGCCGCACTTCGTCCCCGCGATACAACAGTGCTTATTAATTCTATATCACGCGGGTCTTGAAAGTATAGACCTTTTTGCAGTAATAATTTTATACGCTCTCCCGGTTTAGTATCGTTAAGGTTCATCATAGTACCTTGCGTAAGGCGAACAGGTACTTCTTTAAAATCCTGCTGAAGAACGGTGAATAATTTAAAAAACAACAAACCAATTACGGCAGTAATTGTCAGCAAAAAAATTCGTTCTGTATTTCGTCTCCTAAACTTATTTGTTCTAAAAGCCATGCTTCTATCGGGGATTTGCTGTAAGTGTAAGTGTGTCTATATTATAAAATATTGTATCTGCAAACCGGCCATTAATGCGGCCGCTATCAGCAAACATTACCTGGTATTGAACAGGAACCCGGCAATTTTTAAACTGCACATTTTTAAATTGAAGTGCTTTGTTTCTTACCAGAACACCTACGTCAAAATTTTCTATGGTTAGACTATCTAATAACACATATTTACAGTTAGAGGAAAGTGCTAAAGCCGGGCCTTTGTAAGCACTATCGCGAACGAGCGTAACGCCGTTTCCTATAATATGAAGGGAGTCTTTTTCGATAGTTAGTGTATCACTGATAACAACAGGTTTACCACCGGCAACGTTAATTACAAAAACTTCGTTACTGGCAGGATTATTAATGCTGTCCAACAATTTCTGCTCCTGTTCGTTGCGCTTTCTATCAATCATATTCATCTGCACATAGTCCTTCTGAGGCTTAGCCTGAAAAAAATCTTTATACAACATCCATAGAAAAGCGCCTAAAAAAAGAAGACATAAAAACAAAAGGATTGGAACTGCCCTGCTGCTGCGCCTGTTTACTTTTTCTATAATAATCGGCTTTGTTTTTGCCTCGGCTTTCAAAAGTTCGTCATTATACTCATGGTCTTCTTGGTCTTCGTTGTCACTTTTTTTTTTAAGCGCAGCAACTATAGGTTTTGTGGCCCGTTGTTTTAAAGGTGGTTTATTATTATGAACAAGCACTGCTGTTATATTATCTTTTCCGCCTGCATCGTTAGCAGCTTGTATAAGTGCTTTACCCTGTGCCGATAAACTTTTATCAGAATTTAAAATGGCAGTCATGGTACTGTTACTAATCATGTCGGTCAGGCCATCGCTGCATAATAACAGCACATCACCGGGCAAAAAAGGAGAATCACCTGTCTCGATATAATCAGCCTGCCCGTTTATTTGGGTATCGAACCCTAAGGCTTTATTAATCTCGTTGCGCTTTGGATGTTTCATTGCTGCATCTTCGGATAAGCGGCCGCTATCTTCCAAAAAACCTACAAAAGAATGATCACGTGTAACTTTTACAAGGCTGCTGTCCCTAAGAAGGTAAAGCCGTGTATCGCCTACATGTGCATAATAAAATTTGTTGTTGGCAACATCGGCAAGTGCCAGCGTAAGCACGCAAGCCATCTGGTCGTTTTGTTTGCTTTGCTGTTTTTCTTTATAAATACTATCGTTCGCTGCTGCCACCGCTTCCTTCATTGTTCTAATAATATCGGTTGAAGGCGTACGTAAATGATTAAGGATAGCATCATGTGCCAGCCTCGCCGCAACTTCACCTCCCGAATAACCTCCAACTCCATCAATTACGCATGCTAAAATAAACTGGTTATCTAAAACGGTTTCCGCAATAAATGTATCTTCATTATTATCGCGCAACATGCCGGTATCTGTTATTCCAAAAAAGTTTTTAGCCATTGTTGTTTGTATTTTTTATGTCTCTGAAGTTGGCTATCAATAGCAAAATACAAATTACCAACAGCGCTATTGATAAGACAATATTTATCATACGCTACAATTTAAAAATATTAATACCGACTATGCCGTTCAACACCATTCGTGAGTTTATTGGGAGTTCAACCCAAAGGGGGTTATCCTTATTGCTCGGCTTTACTTCATTTTCGTTAACTATTGTTTTCTCTCCGTACGAGGAGAGGTAAAACTTTCCGTCTGCTTTATTGAATCGTATCTTTAAGTGGGGCGTATTAACCCAATCGGAAGGAATACGAAAAATGTTAGAAGCTTCTTTTTGCTCCTCTTTTCCTGATACGGTAATTTCTTCATCCTTCATATAATATTCAATCTTCTTACCTGCAAACTCTCTGTCAGGAATGATGGTTTCAAAACGCGCAAGGCCTGTAGTTTCTGTATTGGTAACCTTACGTTCGTCAAGCACAAAATCTTCCTGGTATGGCACTTCGTAATAACCTTCGCTATAGAATGTGAAGCCTTCTAAAATATCAGGATTTATATCGAATGTTTGTGCTATTCCTGTTTGACGGGGAATGTAAGTAACGCGGAGGTTTTCTTCTTTTTGCTGACTGTTTCCCGGCAATAATTTTCCAATAAAGCTCTTGTCGCCCCTGCCATAATCAGGGTGAGATACGAAACGAAAGACCCACTTATTACTTGCCGGCTCTACCGTTTTACCCTGTAACCTGTAATGTTTTAGTATTGAATAAAATTGTTTAACCGACTCCTGGATGATCAATCCAAAAATCCCTTTTTTGTTGTTCATGAACTGAACAAAATCGTCGGGGTTGAAGCAAATAATAAATTCATGATAGAAGACGATGCGGTTGGCGAAAGATAATTGTGCTATGGACTCCTCGAACTTTTCAACTATATATTTATAAACACTATCCGGTGTAAGCGCCGGCGTCTGGGTTGTAGCAACGCTTGCTTCTTTTTTCAAAAACCAGTCATGCAAACCAACACGTTCCCAAAAATTGGTTTTTTGTTTCATGTAATATCTTGTAAAATTTTATCCGGCTTAAACTTAAAGAATTCTCTTAAATTAAAATATTTAAAAAAGAAGTACGATCTGCTATTTCTTGTTCTTGCCAAAAATTTTTTGGAAGAACGTCTTTTTCTTTTCGGGCCTACGAGGGGCAGGTTTGTTGGTTACCACTCTTGCTTTGTTGCTTTTATAAACCGCCGCTCTTTTCTCAGTAACAATGCCACCAACAGAGGCTATATTATTCTCATTAATAATATTATAAAGAGTACCATCATATTGTTTTCTATGCACTTCATTTTGTTTCCAAATACTATCAACAGGACTGTAAATAACAACTCTTTCGCCTAACGTTGCGGGCTCTTTATCAATTGTATTGTTGATAACTGCCCATGTTTTTCCACCGTTTAAAGAATAGATGTAATCCTTTTTGACAACGTCAAAATAAACGTTTGTTTTGGGATAGTAATAAAATTTAACTTCCTGTTTTTGCTTTGTACTGTTGCAGGAGATTTGCAGACAAACGAGTCCTATGCTTACAATTATAATAGCTAACCATAAAATTCGTTTCATTTTTAAAAGAAGTATTTTCCAAATAACTTCAAAGACCATTCCAGTATAAGATATATATGTGTCAATTACACTTTCCAAATATTCTTGTCCTCCGCTTCTTACTTCAAATTTTTCAGCTTGTGCAAACTAAAGGTCTTATACCTCCAATGTGTCATTCTGTTTTTCAGATTATCAAAGCTTTATAGTAGAACATCAAAACTTTATAGTAACCCACTTATTACTTAAGCTTTTTTTTACAATTGAATAGTTTCCCTTACATACTAATTACAATCTTGCCTCTTGTTCTTCCTGTTTCTATTTGGGTATGTGCTTCTTTAATTTGATCGAAAGAAAATTCGTGAGATATATGAGGCCTGATAGTTCCTGCTTCCAGCAATTCAGCCAATTGTTCCATATCATCACCGTTAGACTGCACTAAATAAGCCCATGCTTTTACACCCTTTTCTTCAGCAAGCTTTTTAACCTCATCTGTTATTCCTCCGGCAATAGCAATAAGAAGTCCGCCGCCCCTGATGATATCTAAAGATCTTTTAGGATTATCTCCGCCTACAGCATCAAAAACGATGTCTACATTTTGTATCACTTCTTCAAACCGTTCATGGTTATAGTCCACATATTCATCTGCACCCAACTCCTTCACAAAATCATAATTAGCATCTGATCCTGTACCAATTACATAAGCCCCTAAATACTTTGCAATCTGCACTCCAAAATGGCCTACTCCGCCTGCAGCAGCATGAATTAACACCCTTTCGCCCGACTGAACCTTTGCCTGTTGCATCAATACCTGCCATGCTGTAAGTGCGGCTAAAGAACTGGCTGCAGCTTCCTGGTGCGTTATCTGGTCTGGCTTGTCTGCCAGATGAGCAACAGGAGCAGTTACATATTCAGCATATGCGTTTCCATGGCCGGGAAAATTTACCATTCCAAAAACTTCCTCCCCTATTTCGAACGCCGTTGCATCTTCACCTGCTTCAATTACTTCGCCCGAAACATCCCAGCCTAATATAACAGGTTCATTCTCTCTTAACTTGTTATATAAACTCATCCCTTTACGTGTCTTAATATCTACAGGATTAATGCTTATTGCATTAATCTTTATAAGCACTTCTCCCTTTTTAGGGGAAGGCATGGGAACCTCTTCAACCACAAGATTCTCTACCCCGCCTGCTTGTTTTAATATTATCGCTTTCATCGAATAATTAATTTTTTTTATAGTATTTGTGCAACTCCAAACATACCAAACCTATGCTCACAGATTTTCTTGTATTGCCAGGTATGCAAAAATTAGCTTTTAAATAGTTGTTTCATAAAATATTTTATCAATATTGATGAAACCCCATTGAGACAAATTGTAATACTTCGGGCAGCGAAGTTCGCCAATATGTCCAGTTATGTGCACCGTCACGTATTTTAAATTCGTGGGGGATTTCTTTTTTCTTCATGGCAATATGAACAAGGCAGTTCCCTTCACTTAACCTATCATCGTCGCCGCAATCAATGTACCAGCGAACCGCTTTTTTATTAGCATCGGAAACATTATTGACCAAAGCTATTACGCTTTGCCTTTTATAATAATCTTCTATAGCTGCATCTGCTACGCTTATGCTGTCGCGTTTAAATCTTGCTTTTGCATCTTCTAACACAAGGGGGCCGGTAGCAGCGCTTAACGGACATGCAGCAGAAAATAATTCGGGATGGTGTAAGGCATAAGTGAAAGTTCCGCCTCCGCCCATTGATAAACCAGAAATTGCCCGGTATCTTTTTTCACCTTTGATGCGATAAGTCTTTTCTACATAAGGCAAGAACTCCCGGAAGAAAAAATCCTCATAGCGCCACTTTCCGGTTACATCATTTTCGTAACCTCTCCGGCCGGTATTGCCGTCAGGCATTACAATAATCATTGGTGTAGCCTTTCCTTCTTTTATGGCCTGGTCGGTAATATTTAATACTTCCCCAAATTGAACCCATCCGGTATGATCGTCACCAGCACCGTGCAACAGGTATAAAACCGGATAACTGCGTTGCGATGTTTCATAGTCGGGAGGAAGATAAATGGCAAACTTCCTGTCCATGTTCAATATATTACTCTTTAGCGTAAGGTTATCATACACCTTTCCCGTTTGAGCCTGTAACAGAAAAGCAAATGGTAAGAAACATATAGATAAGGTGAGCCTTTTCATAATTCAGTTTTACTTTTTGACGATGGAGTTCATGATTTTTGTTGAGGTATCAATTTTTCTTCTGTTAATGAAGATTTGCATTGAATAATGAAAACTCATAGCAACAATGAACAGAACACATTTATACCCTCGCATTACAAAGGTCTTACCCAAATGTTGCGATAACTTATTGGCTCGCTTTTATCGCCATGCGACTGTAATTTTATTGGTGCCGGTCCATGTTTGCGGTAAGAAGGCTGGCCAATATAGGGAGTATCGCCTAATAGCGTAACATTGTTTTGGACGAGCACTCCATTATGAAAAACGGTAACGCGGGCCATTGATTTAAGAATGCCATTTTCACTAAAACGGGGGGCAGTCCACACTACATCGTATGTCTGCCATTCTCCGGGTTTACCGCAAGCGTTTGCCAATGGAACAGCCTGCTTATATATGCTGCCAGCCTGCCCGTTAACGTAGGTAGTATTTTTATAGTTATCCAATACCTGTAATTCATATCCTCCCGCACCCCACGGAAGCGCCGCTAAAAATATTCCGCTGTTGCCACGAGCCTGCCCCGAACCTGTTATGTTTGAAGGTATTCTGTACTCAATATGCAACTGGTAATCTGTAAAAGAATTCTTTGTTTGTATGTCGCCTGCACTTTTATTGACCGTTATTACGTTGTCAGCCAATGTCCATTTAGCCGCGCCTGAATCCTTTGTGCTGACCCATTGGTCGAGGTTTTTGCCATCAAATAAGATGATTGCATCGGAAGGGGCATTGCTAAGGGATGCACCCGGTGTAACTACCGGCGGAACGGGAGAATAAAATTCTGTTTCTTCATGCTTCGCTTTTTCCTGTGCCTGTGTCATAAATGACGTTGCTGTTAATGTTGCTGCTAAAATCAAAAACTGTTTCATTAGTAGTTTGTTTTTAAGATTCAATAATACGACTGAATGTAAGAGACTATCTATATTTCAGTGAAATAGAACACCGATAATCCTTATTAAACGGATAACCATCATTCAAATCCTTCAAGCTCTTGTTATCTGTGCTCGCTTTTTCTGCTGCATACTTCGTATTCTATTTCAACTGAAATCAAAATGCTTTTGCATCTAAGGCTACTCTTTTAATATATGTAGTTGGAAGAATTTAGCATACCACTGGTAGTTTTAAACGAAAATACTTTTTTAACGACTCTTAGAGAAAAGTTAACATGGGGTTTAGATAAAAGAAATTAATACGTTTTTAAAAGAAATTAGGTTGTTTTG
>MWYU01000377.1 GCA_002050375.1 Chitinophagales bacterium 62-2 | reverse complement strand
GATAAGGGCTGTTTTTGTAGTTGCCATAATAGAGGTTTTATTGTGAATATAGCTAAAACAACTATGCCAAATAAAAAGTTTGATTTACAATTTATAGCAGCATTAAAACAAATGCATGCCAAAGTATTCGTTTAATAATTTTTAAAGAACAAAACGTTTTGCAGGCAGGATAACCATGAAATACTATTATTTGTAAAAAAAATAAGTTTGTATAATTAGTGAAACCGTCAGCATGTAATGTAATAATCTGCCTAAAATCATCCGCCATCAATTTTAGCGCATGTTTGTTATTCATAAATTCTTAGCTCTATTTTTACCAAAATAATTTGGCTTGAAAACCATCCTCACTGAGCAGCAGATTTCGTTAACCATACAGCGACTGGCGCACCAGATAATAGAACACCACCTTGATCTTAAGGAAACAGTAATCATCGGGTTGCAGCCTCGCGGTATTTATGTTAGCGATAAAATTGTTGAAGAACTAACAAAGAATTTACCTGGTCGAACTATCCTGTATGGTAAAGTTGATATAACTTTTTATCGGGACGATATAAGGCGGGAACTGCATGTGCCCAATAAGACCGAAATTAATTTCAGCATCGAAAATAAGAACGTGATTTTAGTTGATGATGTATTGTACACCGGCAGAACTATACGTGCAGCCTTAGATGCGCTGCTTGGTTTTGGCAGGCCGGCTAAGGTTGAACTTTGCGTTTTAATTGATAGACGTTTCAGCAGGCAATTGCCTATTCAGCCCGATTACACAGGTAAGGTGATAGACGCTTTGATTACTCAAAAAGTAAAAGTGCAATGGAAAGAAAAAGGCGAAATTACCGGGGTAATAATAACCGAATAAATTTTTTATACAGAAACATTAACTTCACCGGCTGAGATGAAACTTTCTACACCGCACCTTCTCGGAATAAAAGATCTGCTGCCACAAGACATTCGTTTAATTCTCGACACAGCAAAACAGTTTAAAGAAGTTTTACAAAGGCCCATAAAAAAAGTTCCTTCGCTTAGGGATGTTACTATTGTTAACCTGTTTTTCGAGAACAGCACTCGTACCCGTATATCCTTCGAACTTGCAGAACGGCGTTTAAGCGCTGACGTCTTAAATTTTACCACCAGTGCATCTTCCGTATCTAAAGGTGAAACCATGCTCGATACCGTAAACAACATCTTAAGCATGAAGGTGGATATGGTTGTGCTTCGGCATAGTGCAAGTGGCGCCCCTCATTTTTTGGCTAAACATATTTCTTCTGCCATTGTAAATGCCGGCGACGGAACAAATGAACATCCCACACAGGCTTTATTGGATGCCTATTCAATTGAGGAAGCAACGGGAAGTTTGCAGGGAAAAAAAATTGCAATCGTTGGTGATATAATGCATAGCCGCGTGGCTTTAAGTAATATTCATCTGCTAACGAAAATGGGAGCGGAGGTAACAGTAGCAGGCCCGCCAACCCTTATTCCGAAATTTCTTACTGAAGCTTTTGGCGTAAATGTTACTTATAACCTTAAAGAAGCTTTGCAATGGTGCGATGTAGCAAATGTTTTGAGGATACAATTAGAACGGCAAAACCAACCGTTGTTTTCTTCACTTCGCGAATATAATATTGCTTATGGCATCAGCCGTAAATTGCTTGATAGTTTACAGAAGGACATTATCATTATGCATCCCGGCCCTATAAATCGCGGTGTTGAATTAGACAGTGATGTTGCAAACGGCCATGAAAGTATAATATTGCAACAGGTAGAAAATGGAGTGGCAGTGCGAATGGCTGTTTTGTATTTACTTGCAGGACAATAGGTGATTAGTTATTGGGTCAATGGGTCATTAAGTCATTAGGTCATTTAATAACACTACCTCGAAAATGAGAATTGAAAATTGAGAATTGAAAATTGAATGTTACGTATTGTCAACCAATCATTTTGTCAAATCAATCAGCCCACTCAAACTACAAAGACAAACTACAAACTAACTTCATGCATAACATCTGCCTTTTTCCCGGAACGTTCGATCCTGTAACATTGGGCCATGTTGATATAATTAACCGCTCGATAAATTTATTTGACAAGCTGGTTATTGGTATAGGAAGAAACTCTAACAAAGAAGCTATGTTTTCTGCGGAACAAAGGCTTTGCTGGATCAAAGAAATTTATAAAGATGAACCGCGCGTAGATGCATTAGTGTATGAGGGGTTAACGGCGGAATGTTGTAAAAGGGTAGGAGCTAAGTTTATCTTAAGAGGTATTCGTTATGTAAACGACTTTGAATACGAAAAAGCAATTGCGGACATGAACCGCAGTCTCGATCCTACCATTGAGACTATTTTTTTAACCTGCCTGCCTAAATTTACCTCCGTTGCCTCAACGCTTGTTAGGGATGTTATCAGGAATGGTGGTGACGTAAGCCAGTTTTTACCAAAGCAGGTATTAAAGTCTATGAAAAAACACAAGGGTTTAGAAGTTTAGTTAGGCTCTCATCATGGACATTCGAAACATGGGTATATTTAAGAGTTAGCAGCCATTAGGACAGACCAAAATAGATTATGCCACTTTACAGAATAGGACAACAGCTTGAACACATTAAGGAAACCTCTTTCAAGTTTGAACGGGAAATTCAACAATTAACAGAACAAAATTTAAGGTTCCTATTGAGACTGAAGTTTATTCGTTCGGAATTTTCATTAAACGGTTTTCGTATTGACACTTTAGCATTTGAACCAGAAGCAAAATCGTTCGTTATTATCGAATACAAGCGGGACAAAACTTTTAGTGTAATAGACCAAGGTTACGCTTATCTGTCATTAATGCTTAACAACAAAGCAGACTTCATCTTAGAGTACAACGAAAGTCAAAATCAAAGTCTTAAAAGGACTGACGTTGATTGGACACAATCGAAAGTCATTTTCATTTCACCTTTTTTTACTACATACCAAAGAGAGGCGATTAACTTTAAAGACCTTCCAATTGAATTGTGGGAAGTCAAAAAATATGAGAATGGTACAATATCATTTGAGCAAGTTCAAAAAGCTTCAGCTAAAGAAAGCATTAAAACAATTTCAAGAAGTGACGATACTGTAGAAGCAGTTAGTAAAGAAGTAAAGGTTTATATCGAGCAAGACCATCTTAACAAGGTTGACTTTGAAACCCGAGAGCTTTACGAACATTTTAAGGAGCGTTTACTTAACATGGACGACAATGTAACTGTTCAACCCAAAAAACAAACGATAGGCTTTAAAATTGACAATAACATCTTTTGCGACATTGTATTGCAAGGAAAAGGATTGAAAATTTACGTTAACTTAAAAAGTGGAGAATTGCAAGACCAAAAAAACATTGCACGTGACGTTTCAAACGTCGGACATTGGGGAAACGGTGCATACGAAATAAAACTTGCTGACCTTGAAGAAATTGATTATGTACTCAGTTTATTGAAACAGTCGTTACGTACGAACAAAGAATAACGGCCGCTAACATGTGTGTCAAATACAAGCACTAAATAAACACCAACAACGATAGCGGTAAGCGTACCCAAC
>MWYU01000466.1 GCA_002050375.1 Chitinophagales bacterium 62-2 | reverse complement strand
TAATAAACTTCATTTTAAATTGTTCATTTTCCAAAACAGTCGCAGCAGTAAATTCTTTAATCTCAAGATCGAATGTATCCTCCAATTTTTCTATTGCCATATTCATTTTCTGAACCGAAAGTTGCTCGCCAACAACATTTAAATAATGTTTGGTGCGCCCACTAATCCGGATTTCAGATCTTTTCTTATCAGTTATAATAACCGTGTCGCCAATCATATATCTCCATGCACCTGCTACGGTGGAAATGAGCAAAACATATTCAACATTTTCTTCTGCCTGCTCCAGTGTAAGCACTTTTACACCTTGTTTAACCCGTCCTTCGTCATCAATATTTTCCTCAAAAAAAGGGACAAATTCGAAGAAGATACCGTTATTGACTATAAGGGCCATAGAATTGGTATCAGGCCTTTTTTGCGTTGCAAGATATCCTTCTGAAGCAAGGTAAGTGTCTATATAAATTAAAGGTCTTGCCAATAACTTTTCCATGCTTTTTCGGTAAGGCTCAAAGGCAACCCCACCTGAAGTATATACATGAAGGTTAGGCCATATGTCATGAATTGTATTAAGATTGTTGTGAGTAACGATTTCTTTCAGCATAAGTTCTACCCAGGAAGGAATGCCCGATATACTTCCTATATCCCACTTAGGCGCTTCATCTGCAATTCGCTTTACCTTTTCATCCCAGTTCTCAATTGAAGCTATCTCAATGCCTGGTTTATAAAACTTGCTGAACCAACCGGGAATATTAGCGGCGCTAATACCACTGATCTCTCCCTCCAAATGATCTATCTCTTCAATTAAGCTCGTGCTGCTACCGAGCATTAGAATTTGTTTTTCAAAGAAGTCAGTTGGCAAATTGAAATTTTTTAGGCTCAGCACTTGTTGCATGCCAGACTTTTTGATCGCGCTGATCATGTCACCCGTTACTGGTATATATTTTTTATTACTTGTAGTACCACTGCTAAGTGCGAAATGTTTCTGTCCGCCGGGCCATGTAATATTCTGATGTCCCTTTAGTAGGTAATGCCACCACTCATTATAGATCGCATCATAATCATGTATGGGCACGTTTTCCTGGAAAGCTTTAACCTGATCTTCACTGTTTAAAGTCTCACTGAACTTATACTTCATACCGAAAGCGGTAAGTCTTGCCTTTTTTAATAGTTGCAAAAGAACCTTTTTTTGAGCCCTGGAAGGATCTGGTTCACTACTAATAAACCCATTAAGATCTATTGCTTTCTTAATTACTCCACCTAATAGTGCCATGCAATTTTTTTAGCCTTAAGCAATATTTGTACCTAAGATAATTATTGGTACGATTGAGCTTACGCTTTTGTATTTCTGGCAGTCTTCCTTGAAACTGCGGTTCAGGCCTTGTTGCCTTTAATGCCACCCAACTAAGAACACTGAACAAAAAGATATATAAGTGGAAGTGATTTACTCTAAGCTCTGTCAGGTTGTGCAAATAAACCGCTGGTTGCTGTTCTCTCTGCGAATATTGGCAGGTGGCCGAAGGGAGGCGAGGACAATGTATCTGAAGGAAACTATTCTATTCCATTCTCTGCATATCTTCTAAAGCTGTTTAATACTTTTTGACAAAAGTCTCTTTGAACATCAAAAGGCGTTTTTGTTTCTACTTCAAAGGTTTCGGTTATTATTGTTTCGTCCCCATTGGATGTGAAAGTATTTATTGCTTTTCTGCCATCCGATGTTGTCAGTTCGATAACCTCGTGCGCTTTGATTTTGTCATACTTGCCACAATAATCAAAACCCTCGCTTCCATCTTTTGACTGCATGCGGAATAAAAAAGTACCTCCGTCTTTCAAATCGACTTCAACCAAAACGTTATGCCAATCGTCCGAAGGATTGTTCCATTGCTTGATGTCCTCGGGTGTTGTCCAGAGTTTCCAGACCTTTTCTACCGTTGCTTTTACGGTTGTTTTAACTGTAATTGCTGGTTGCATGTTTGTCGTAATTCTTTTAATAATGAAAGATGCTGTTGCTAACCTGGTTTCAGCAACGACATCTTTCATAAGCATTTGTTTTAATTATTTTTCTCTCCGCAGTTGAACATCCAGTTTACGCCAAATTTGTCTGTACAACTTCCATAATAATCTCCCCAAAACATATCCTGCAGTGGCATACTTACTTTACCGCCATCTGATAAAGCGTCAAATAATTTTTTGGTTTCTTCCCTTGTATCTGGTTGGAGGTTTATATGAACGTTGTTGCCAAAGTTTACATGAAATCCAAAAGACTCCGGTGCATCAGTTCCCATTAACATGTGTCCGCCAACAATCGCTAACTCGATATGCATTATTAGATTTTTATCTTCTTCTGCTATTGGGGGCATGCCTTCCATAGGCGGGATGTCTCCAAAACGCATTGGTTTTCCAAAAAACTCGCCGCCAAAAATGGATTTGTAAAAACTGAATACTTCTTCTGTGTTACGGGGGAAGTTGAGATAGGTGCTTGTACTTGCCATGGTTTTAATTTTTAAGATTAGTTTAAGTTATTGCAGGTTCAAACTTACGAATGGCAACCGAAATTAAGCGTGTGCAGAAAAGACAATTTAGGGGGGCATTTGCGACAGTTGCTAAGTTGGGTAAGCGTATCATTAAGTGATTGTATGATTTACATCTGCTTAAAACAAAACTTTTATTTATACAACCACTACAGCAATAGATAATAGTTAGAGAAAATTAAAAGCACAAAATGAGGCACAACCAACAAGTACAACAAAGCAATTTAGAGTGCAGCTTTTGCTGGAATAAAGTGCAACACAATATTACAAGCTTTTCGAAAGGGTACTATTTTAGATGCTAATGTTCCTTACCGTAACGTCATCCAGTATAAATTCGTTAAAAGCCATTATACCTTTTTCTCATATATATATAAAAATAGTTTGTGTAATTTTTTGAGTGTCTTGGCAAAAAGTTTTTCTATTAATATATGCTTGGCACGTTATTGTTAATTAAGAAGTTAGAGGATGCTTAATTAGTTAGAAGTATAAGAAATCCCTGTATCTTACGCACCCTCTTAATTAAAAAAGTATAATGGAGAAAGTAAAGTTTGCTGCCAGAAATAAATCGGAAATGCTTACCATAATGAAGCAAAGAATCGATGAATACTTCAAACAGAATAATTCCACACCGTACGCTAATGCAGCAATGAAGTTTAAAATAGTTTTATGGCTGTCGCTTTGGGGAATAACCTTAACGGCTTTGTATATAACCCGGGGCAATGCATGGGCTACGCTTACCATTGGTTTTCTTCACATGCTTACGCATGTAATGATCGCTTTTAATATTGCCCACGATGCAAATCATGGCGCCGTTTCAGGGAGCCAAAAAGTTAACAGGCTCCTATCCTATTCCCTCGACCTTATTGGGGTTAGTTCTGAGCTTTGGCGGTATAATCACAACCAGCAACATCATACTTTTGTAAATGTTGAGGGACACGACAACAGCGTTGAAGGTTATAAAATATTCAAATTTTGTCCCGCTGCTCCGTATTACCCGTGGCATAAGTATCAGCATATATATGCGCCGCT
>MWYU01000482.1 GCA_002050375.1 Chitinophagales bacterium 62-2 | reverse complement strand
TGCGTACGTCATGGACAGATACCAATGCCATTTATGTTGCTATGAAGGGCGGCTCGGTATCAGTTAACCACGCTCACATGGATATTGGATCATTTGTAATGGATGCCAACGGGGTAAGATGGGCAATGGATTTCGGAAGCCAGGAATATGAATCTTTAGAATCAAAAGGAATACAATTATTTGGCCGAACACAAGATGCTCAGCGGTGGACAGTATTCCGGTTAACAAACCTGGTACATAATACTTTAACCTTCAATAACCAGCACCAAAGAGTTACCGGCACGGCTCCTATAATTAGTTCATCAAACAAACCCGCTTTCATGAATGCTGTCACTGATTTAAGTGAGGTTTATAAAGGTTCTGTTGCTAAAGCTGTTCGTGGAATAGGAATTATGAACAAGCAATATGTTGTAGTTCGTGATGAAATAGAGACGCTGCCTTCTGAAACAACTTTACGCTGGACAATGCTAACACCCGCTGATGTTAAGATTACCGGCGCCAACACAGCGGAGCTAACAAAGAATGGTAAGAAACTTCTTTTGCAGGTTCAGGAACCCGCAACTGTTACAATGAAAACATGGTCTACCGATCCGCCCCGCGATTATGATGCTCCAAATCCGGGAACTACGCTGGTGGGTTTTGAAGTTAAATTACCTTCCAATGCCAAAAGCGCTATTATGGTAGCACTTATACCGGAAGGTTCTGAAAAGAGTGCAGGCAAAAAGGTAGAGGCATTAGCAAGTTGGAGTAAGTAGTTGACTGATTTATTATGGCTGTGTAGCAATTTATGTGGAAACCCAATTACAGAAAACAATTCGCTAACCTTAGTAGAAACAATTGGTTTGAATTTAACCTTATTAAAATGAGGGCCGAAAGCCAAAATAAGATAATAAGGTCGTTTGATTTTCGTAAGACCTTTTTCTCTGCTAACATTGAAAGAGGAGTAAAGCATTGCTATTGAATTTTTATTTCGCTGTATTGTGATTCTAATTTTAAGTAAGATTGGTTAAAGCCGGAAGCCTTAATTATGATATCAGAAAAGCACATTCCAAAGCTTGTTTTCTTGTTAGGCTTTTTATTTCTTTTATGTGAAGTAGATGGTCAAAATAACAGGGCAAACGGCTACAAAGGTATCTGGTTTACTTTAGGGCAGTTTTCAGAATACGGCGATAAGTATTCGGGCGGTCTTGGAACATATACTTCCAGCCATATTCCTATAGCTATTTATGCCCGGCAGGTAAATAAAACTTTTTTTGTTTATGGCGGCACTACTAAAAAGGATGAAAGGCATTTGCTAATCATGTTGTCGTATTACGATCATAAAAAGCACAGGGTGCCTAAACCTGTAATTGTGTATGACAAAGCAGGAGTGGACGACCCTCATGATAATGCTTCTCTTTCCATTGATGAACACGGTTATATCTGGATTTTTGTAAGTGGCAGAAATACCAGCCGCCCAGGCATTATTTTAAGAAGCCGTAAGCCTTACCAGATAGATAGTTTTGAAAAAATTAAGGAAGGCGAAATGACCTATCCGCAACCCTGGTGGATGAAAGGCGCAGGTTTCATTTATTTGTTCACAAAATATACCAAAGGCAGAGAGCTATACTGGACAAGGAGTAAAGACGGACTTGCCTGGGAACCTGAACATAAGTTAGCAGGGATGGGAGGACATTACCAGGTATCGAATGTTAGGGGAAGTAAACTGGTAACAGTCTTCAATTATCATCCCGGAGGTAATGTAGACAAGCGGACAAACTTATATCTTCTTCAAACTGAAGATATGGGTAAAACATGGAAAACAATTAATGGTAAAACTGTACAAACTCCGTTAACTGATAAGCATGACGAAGCGCTGATAAAAGATTATGAAGCCGAACAAAAGTTAGTCTACTTAAACGATGTCAATTTTGATAAGGATGGAAACCCCGTTATTCTTGCAGTAGTAAGCAGGGATTTTAAACCCGGCCCCAAAGGTAATCCTCGAGAATGGATAATTATTCGCCGGAAAAATGGAAATTGGAATTTTCATAAAGTGTGTGAGTCAACTCATAATTACGACATGGGTTCTTTGTATATTGAAGATAACAGATGGCGGATTATTGGTCCGACAGAAGCAGGCCCTCAAAAATTTGGAACAGGCGGAGAAATGGCTTTATGGCAAAGTAATGATGAAGGGGTTACCTGGAAGAAGATAAAAGACATTACTCACAACAGTTCGCGCAATCATTCTTATGCCCGCCGGCCTTTATTTGCACATCCTGACTTTTATGGATTTTGGGCCGACGGTAATGCTGATAAATTCTCAGAGTCTAAATTATACTTCTATAATAAAAAGGGCGAAGTGTGGGTTCTTCCTTATGATATGGGAAAAGATTTTGAAAGGCCGGTAAGAGTAAAAAGAGGGATTAAACTGTAACTGGACTAAGTATTTATATTTCTAATACTCTAACTTTATTATAAATAAAACTTTAATGTCTTCTCAAATAAAAAATGAGGTATTAACCCTTGTTCAAACACTTGAAGATGAAAATTTACTTCGACTTTTAAAGGCAGATATTGAATATTTTAATAAACCCGGCAATGATATAACGGACGGTTTATCAGCTGAAGACATGGATGAATTGCGTAGGCTATCAAATGAACCGGACACTACAAAAACTATATGCAAGCTCTTAAAACAATATTTGTAACTGGTGGAACCGGAAATCAAGGCGGTGCTGTTGCCCGAAATCTAATTAATGATGGATTTAAAGTTAAAGTGCTTACCAGAAATCCAGCTTCGGCTGCTGCTCAAAGCCTCGCTAAGCAAGGCATTCAAGTTATCCAGGGTGATTTAAATGAAACAGACACATTCAAACAACACATAAAAGATGCGGATGGAGTATTCAGTGTTCAGACTTTTGAAAATGGAATAGAAAAAGAAATAAAGCAAGGTATTGATTTAGCAAGGATGGCAAAAGAATATAATGTTCGTCATTTTTTATATACTTCAGTAGCAGGGGCCGACCTGCATACCGGCATCCCACATTGGGAAAGCAAGGCTGAAATTGAAGATTGCATTAAAAAGCTCGGCATCTCTTATACCATTATAAGACCTACTTCTTTATACGAGAATTTCTTATTTCCAGAGGTTAAAAACCGGTTAGTAAAAGGTAAATTGGTTTCACCCATTGATAAAAATATAGTTCAGCAGTTTATTGCTTCGGAAGATATAGGAAGAATAAGTGCTAAAATATTTCTCAAACCGGATCAATATGCAAGCCAAACAATAACACTGGCTGCAGAGCAATTAGATTCAATCGAGGTTGCTCGTATCCTTTCTGAAACGTTGGGCAAAGAAATTAAATATCAGAAGTTACCTGCTATTATTACAAGGCTTGTTATGGGAAAGAAGCTATACAAAATGTTTGAATGGATAAATGAAAATAGTGGAGTATTTATAAAAGATATGCAGGAAGTAAAAAAAGAATTTCCAAATTTGATGATGACCATAAGTTACACCACAGGCTCCGGCAAAAACACCTCTGTAGACTCTGGCCCGCACATCATAAGC
>MWYU01000472.1 GCA_002050375.1 Chitinophagales bacterium 62-2 | reverse complement strand
GAGTTATTATTGCCCATTACAAGCGAGCCGGAAAAGTTAAGACAGGTACTATTAGCGCTTAAAGAGAATAAAATGAGAAAAAATAATTGTTTCCTCGCTGGTTTAAGTGCTCCAAAGATCACTTAAATCATACATGTTAGCAAGACTGCGTCCGGCAACAGAATTACACAAGCTGCAATTCCAACAACCTTTCGTATGTTTTAAGTTTTCATTACTGCACAGCAGGCAATGAAGAAAAATGTAACTTCAATCTTCAAAATTTTTCTTATGCAAAGTGAAGCAATCGATATAAAAACAAACTCCACCGGTCAGGCAATACAAATACCTGAAGAATTTAGAATTGATGATGATAAAGTATATCTGAAAAAAACCGGTAACATTATTCATATTATTCCATACCACAAACCATGGCAAAACCTTTTCGACAGCCTTTCAGAATTTACTCCTGATTTCATGAACGAAAGAAATCAATCCGCTCAACAAACAAGAGAATTGCTTGACTAATGCCTTATTTACTCGACACAAATATTTGTATTTACATCATCAAGAAAAAGCCGCAATCGGTTCTCGAAAAATTTAATGTGATCGAACCAGGCGAAGTAGCCGTTTCAATGATTACTGTATCTGAGCTTTATTATGGAGCACGGAAAAGTGCCAATCCGGAAACGAACCTTTTAGCCTTAAACAAATTCTTTCTTCCATTCAACCTCTTTGATTTTGATCTTGCTGCTGCAAACAGTTACAGCATCATCAGAACCGAATTAGAATCAAAGGGTACACCTATAGGTCCATTAGATACTTTGATAGCAGCACATGCAATTAGTCTTGATTACATTTTAGTAACAAACAATGAAAGAGAGTTCAATCGTGTAAGTGGGTTACAGGTAGAAAATTGGGTTTAGTACAAATCGTTCCCTTCTATCCCACAGTTGTTCGAGTGTCTTCCAAAGAGCCTGCCCTGTTGAATAACGGGAATGACCCCGAACGCAGGATATACAGAGGTCTCTGACCTCATGCCTTTGCAATATTTGTCCCTCGTAATGCCTTACAGGCGTACACTGTGCTATTTTGAAAGTTTCTTAGGATGTCTGCAGTAAACAATTATTGTTTCGAGGGATCGTCTGCAGCGTTTACGTAGTTAACGACGAATGGACCAATGGTATGCACTTCGAAAACGCATCCTTCTTTTGTAAAGGCGTAATGGGGGCCAGTAGTTGGGATGGCAAAGAAGCCTCCGGGTTTAAGCAATGTTGCAGTTTTCATGTCTAGCTTATCACCCATGCCAACATATAAGCTGCCTTTTAAAACGGTTACATTTTCTACACCTCCATGTGTGTGGGCTGCCATTCTATAGTTTTTTGGAAACATGGCCCTTAGCGTTACAGGACCCGCTTTTGAAGGATCGCCGGCCATTACAGCCATTTTAGCGCCTTTGGGTAACGACGGCGGTGCATCGCCCCAAACTACATCTATTTCATTCATCGGCTTTGCACTGACTTGGTTAATACCCTCAGTTTGGGCTTTAATGCCAGATAGCAGGAAGAAAGCTGCTAGTGTAAAAACAAATCTCCAGGTGATCTTTTTCATAAAACTTGATTTTTGAAAGTGATTAGAATAAATACTATCATGGGAGCACCGATAAAAGTATAGAATTATAATAAAGGTAGTATGTATCAGGGGCGAATATTTTTCCCCAGCTCCCGTAGTGTTCCGTTCTGCGGTAAAGCTCTCCGTAGTCTGCGACTACGGAGGCAAATGATAATCCAGACTGCTTCTGGCATTTGAAAAACGACTGCCGAACAAACAACAAATTTTCATCAACCACAATAAAGGCCGTTGTGCATAAGTGTTCCGTTCTGCCTCACAGTTGTTCAAGTGTCTTCCGAAGAGCCTGTCCCGTTTAATAACGGGAATGACCTTGAACACAGGATAAACATAGGCCTCTGACCTCATGCCTTTGCAAAAGGCAGCCGACAAAACTTCAATGAAAGATTAAAATGTTCTTTTTTTATCCGGGTTTTGTTTTGCCATAAACACACTGTAGATGACTATTGAGGTCTCAAATATTTCATAAGCTACTGTATACGGATACCGATTTATTTTACCTTCTCTTACTTCATTAAAATAGTAAGAATATGTATGAGGATTGCGAACTAAGCTGTTATAGAAGATTTCCAACTCATTTAAAAAATCTAAACCCAAGCCTTCTCTTTGCAACTCGTACCAATCGTACGCTTCAATTATTTCTATAGTTGCCAAAGGGCGTATTGCAATCTTATATTGCATGCCTTTTATCTTTATTCATAGCCATTTCTTTTACTTCATCCCAACTATAAGATTTTCCTTGCTCTTGTAAATATTTTTCCCTCTCCATCTCTACCAAATTTTTCCTATTAGTATCAATATCTATTTCATCAATAAAAAGGGTATAAATAGCTTCTGCTTTTTTATCTTCTATTGTATCTATAAATTCATGCAGTTTTTGACGAACTGTTGATGCTTCCATAATGATTTCGTTTACACAAATTTACTTTTTTAAAGTAATATTTATTTGCCGTTCTGCCCAGGTGTTCCGTTCTGCTAGCCAAGGTTGTTCGAGTGTCTTCCGCTCAAGTTGTTCCAGTATCTTCCGAAGGATGACCTCGAACGCAGGATAAATAGAGGTCTCTGACCTCATGCCTTTGCAAAAGGCAATAACAGCATTACTCCAACAAAAGAATTCTATTCAGCATTCATTGTCTTTTTCAAAGACAGTTGTTCGGAGAACAATATTTATCCAACGTTCAAGGTGCCCTTTGGAACACCTTGAATAACCACGGTCATGCTATAGCGACAACTCCACCTGTCTACATAGGACTATCAATAGTTGTCGCATTCAGCCACTATAATTGTCACATTCACACTGCAATGACTCCATATTTGTTGACGAGATTTGTATCATAATAAAACAGAAATATTATGAGAAAAATAATTGTTTTATCAATGGTCACATTAGATGGAGTAATGCAGGCACCTGGTGGACCTGAGGAAGATACATCAGGCGGTTTCAAATATGGCGGTTGGGTGGCACCGTATGATGACGAAGTTTATGATAAGGTGGTACAAGAAGAGCTGAAACCTGCAGATTATCTTTTGGGCAGAAAAACATTTGAGATTTGGGCCGACTACTGGCCCGAACATGGAGACTTTTGGCCTGGTATCAATGAAGGCACAAAATATGTGTTTTCAAAAAACTTGAAAAAGTTGGACCCCTTAGTTACCGGGTGGAAAAACTCAGTATTAATAAAGAGCCTGGCAGATATCAAAAAGCTCAAAAATTCAACAGGCTCCGACATCCAGGTTTGGGGTAGCAGTAAGCTCGTTCAGCTGCTACTTAAGAACGACCTTGCAGACGAACTCAGACTCAAAATTCACCCCTTGACTTTAGGCAAGGGAAAAAAGCTTTTTGACAATGGAACGATTCCGGCAGCATTTACATTAATAGAGAGTATTGTTACACCAAGTGGAGTTATGATTGCCAATTACAAGCGAGCTGGAAAAGTTAAGACGGGTACTGTTGGAGCTTAAGGAGATAAAATGAGAAAAATAATTGTTTCCTCGCTGGTTTAAGTGCTTCAAAGATCACTTAAATCATACATGTTAGCAAGAC
>MWYU01000471.1 GCA_002050375.1 Chitinophagales bacterium 62-2 | reverse complement strand
ATTGATGGTTTATACTTTCATGATAATACCAACCCTCCTGGCTCGGATCATAAGAATAAAAATGTTCAAAAGATGGGCGCTGTTTACCTGGCTCCCGGCACTCACCATAACACAGTTCGTAACTGCGAGTTTTATAATTCGCCGGTGGGTGTAAAAATAAAAGGGAAACATAACCTTATTACCCGCAATTACTTTCACGATACTTATGATTCTATGGCTCATTCATGGGGCCAATAGCCATTATGGTAGTAACCCCATACAATGAAATCTCCTGGAACAGAATCGTGAATTATGGTTCTTATGGAGGGCCTTACGGATCGGACGGCGGTGTTATTGAATTGGATGGAGTGGATGATGCATTTGATGGAAGGAATGTAAGTATTCATCACAACATATCCATCAACAACCACGGCTTTTTAGAGTTAGCGGGAAGAAATGTAGATAGCATAACTGTAGCTTATAACTTGAGTGATGACAGGAACCAGTTCATCGGAGGCGGCTCGATGAAGAATATTCTTGTGTTGAATAATACTGTGATAAGAACACGGGAGCCTAATGTTGATCGTTATATCTTCTGGACCTTCAACCGTGACTCTACTTTTCTGACTGTTCGAAACAACATCTTTGTTATTGCAAAAGACATAAAAGTTTTTGGCCCTTATATAAAACCTGTTGGTCACAAGCGTGCTATGGTAGGCGAACAGGTGCATGATCATAACTTATATTTTTCCTTTGGTAATACTAATCCTATTGGAATTGCTGCCGGTAAAGGTGATAAAATTGCCGACCCAATGTTCATTGATTTTGGTAATCAAAATTTCAGGTTACAACAGAACAGCCCTGCTATAAATGCCGGGGTCAAAACAGGATATACAGAAGACTTAGATGGGCGATCAGTAACAGGAAATGGGTTGCCTGATATTGGCGCGTTTGAACATTAAGATGCCTGAGTTTATAAAGAAATAACACGGAAAATAAATGACTTGAAAGCTTTCCCAATGGATTAAGTGCAAAAAAAAATTCCGTTATCCCCTAATCCATCAGGAACTAATTCAGTATTTAAAAAAAAATGTTGCAGTAAATTGCATCAAAAACAAGTTTGAGTGAAGAAAGAAAAATTCATTTAATCGAATGCCCTCGTGATGCTATGCAGGGTTGGACAACTTTTATTCCTACAGAAAAAAAAGTAGAATATTTAAATAGCTTGTTAGAGGCAGGTTTTGATACTTTGGATTGCGGCAGTTTTGTTTCGGCAAAAGCCATTCCCCAAATGGCTGATACGGCAAAAGTTATTGGTCAACTGACAATAAATAATAGTATTACAAAGTTGCTGGTTATAGTAGCCAATGTACGTGGTGCAGAAGAAGCAGTCGCACATGAAAATATTACTTACCTCGGCTTTCCATTCTCCATCTCTCGCACTTTTCAACTTCGCAACACAAATAGTACAATAGAGGAAAGTTTGCAAAGAGTAGAAGACATACAAAACCTTTGCATTAAAAGTAACAAGCAGTTGGTCTTGTATTTAAGCATGGGTTTTGGAAACCCTTACGGCGACGAATACAACACAGAAATTTTATTGAAATGGGCTGATGAAATGGTGCAGAGAGATATAAAGATTATTTCATTAGCCGATACTGTCGGCGTTGCGGAACCTCAACAAATTGGATTAGCCTTATCAACACTAATCGGCAAATATCCGCAGGTTGAAATTGGCGTTCACCTGCATTCAAAACCTTCTAATTGGAAACAAAAACTACAGGCGGCTATTAATGCCAGGTGCTTAAGGTTTGACGGAGCATTAAAAGGAATAGGTGGTTGCCCTATGGCAAAAGACGAACTTGTTGGAAATATGAACACCGAATGGATGATCAAATATTTTAAGAAAGAACAGATTTTAAAATCTATTGATGAAGAAGCATTACAGAAGTGCATAAAAATTGCAGATGAAATTTTTGTAAGCTAAAAAAGATTACTGATGAAAATGATGTTGGATATCGATATAAAATCTCCTGAAGAAAAAATCAGTTATTCGCACAAGATTTTCTTAATTGGCTCTTGTTTTACTGAACATATTGGCGGACGCCTGCAGGAGTTTAAGTTTCCTGTTATTCAAAATCCGAACGGTATTTTGTTTGATCCCATTAGTGTAAGCAAAAGTTTGCTCTCATACATCGAACAGAAGAGATATACTAAGAGCGACCTTTTACATTTAAATGAATTGTGGCAAAGCTGGAGCCATCATTCGAAGTTTTCCGGAATGGAGGCTGCAGAGGTGTTACTAAACATGAACGAGTTTCAGCAAAAAGCCCATGACTTTTTAAAACAGGCAAATTGGTTAATCATTACGTTGGGTTCATCCTTTTCGTATCATTTAAATAAAGGAGGTCAACCTGTTGCCAACTGTCATCGGGCACCTGCACAATGGTTTAAAAAACACTTATTATCAATAGAAGAATCTCACACATCTTTAACTGAGGTTATAGATCGGTTACAGTCTTTCAACCCGGCAATAAAAATCATTTTCACTATCAGTCCTGTTCGTCATATCCGTGATGGTGTTGTTGAAAATAACCGCAGCAAAGCACGGCTTATTGAAGCTGTGCAAAGCATAATTGAAAAGCATAAACATTGTTATTACTTCCCTGCCTACGAATTGGTGATTGATGTATTACGCGACTACCGGTTTTATGATGTGGATCTTGTGCACCCCAATTATGCAGCCACAGAATTTGTGTTCGATACGTTTAAGCAGCATTTTATTGAAGAAGAGGCACAAACATTAATGGAAGAAATAAAGAATATAGTTACAGGCTACAAGCACAAGCCCTTTCAGCCGGAAACCATGGCCCATCAAAATTTTTTGAGAAACTATAGCGAGAAGGTTATGCAATTACAAATGAAATATCCGCATCTTGATTTTGAAAAAGAGCTGTGTCATTTTGCAAAGCGTAAACTATAGATGACTGCATAAGGCTAATGCGATGCATGCCTGTTGATACTGTTGGCAGAAACAGATTGAACAACCAATAAACAACAAAGGATGATTACATCTACTGAGTACGTTCAGGAGTTTGTAGTTATGGACTGGCAAGGTATTTATTTAAAGCAATAGCAGGATTTTGCCTGATACCTTCCACTACAGATTGCGCATTTACATCAGCCCCGGCTTTGTTCGTATGTGTATGATCTCCGGGAAAGAACTCCTTCACTTTCTCAGGCCCCCACTTATCATATTTATCTGCAGTGATAGCATTCAGATCAATAAAGTTAACAGCTTCCTGCTGTGCAATTTCCTTGGCCCACTTACCAAAATCGTTGGTTGCACGAATTACTTTACCTTCCCTGAATTCGTTTCTTGGTATCATTGAAAGCAAGATCGGTGTTACTCCTTTTGCTTTTGCATCTCTAATAAATTTTCGAAGATACCAACCGTAAGCTATGCACTATTTCTTTGCTGCCATCACGCCATATTAACTCAACTGTGTCTTCTCCGGTTCCCCTTAAAACGCCACGATAACCTCCCCTGCCTGTATCCGGTTTTGAACCTTCGTTTTGACCAAATTGCATAAAGACAAAGTCTCCCTTTTTTAACCCAGCTAACACTTTATCCCACCGGCCTTCTTTTATAAAAGTGCGCGTACTTCTGCCTGCC
>MWYU01000481.1 GCA_002050375.1 Chitinophagales bacterium 62-2 | reverse complement strand
CTGCTTAAGTGTGTCTATAAATATTTTACCAGCTTCCTTAAATTTTAAACCTATTAGGGGTATCGCTATAATTGCTGATAGCAAAATGGCCGTACCTGCGGCAGATAAATAATTGAATTTATAAATGTGAGGGATTAGCTTGCCATTCTTATCAATGATTACATTATGTAACCCAGGAAATTCAAATTGTACCTGGCCGACGGAATTGAATAAATCCTTGATAGGTTGCATCCCCCATGCTATAATCATTACGGTTAGTAGTATAAATGGAGACCATGCCCTTATTATTTGGCCGGCGGTATATTTTTCTTCTACATTTATTGTTGGTGGCGGTTCATTCTCAAATCTCCAAATGCTTTTAGGCTTCCAGAATTTAAGAAAAATAACCAGTGAAACAATTGAACCTATACCTGCAATTACATCGGGAAGAGCAGGGCCAAGAAAATTTGAAGAAAACCATTGAAGGAAAGCAAAGGAAATTCCGGAAACTAGTATTGCCGGCAATACTTCAAGTTGTTCTTTTAAAGCCGGACATAAGAATGACAAGGTAAAAAGGAAGCATTATGGATAATATAGGAAGCGTTCGTCCAACCATTTGCGATATAGCCATCTCAGGGATTGAAGTGACTTGTGATGCAACAGTAATAGGTATACCAATAGCACCAAATGCAACCGGTGCAGTATTAGGAATAAGACAAATGCCTGCGGCATAAAGAGGATTGAAACCTAAGCCAACAAGCATTGCCGCAGTTATAGCTACTGGAGCTCCAAAGCCCGCGGTACCTTCTAAAAAAGAACCAAACGAAAAAGCAATGAGTAAAGCTTGCAATCTTCGGTCAGAAGTAATCGAAGCCATAAAATGCTTAATGATTTCAAACTGCCCGCTTGCTACTGTTATGTTGAATAAAAAAACTGCAGTTATAACTATCCAGCAAATAGGAAACAATCCATACAAAGCACCATTTGCAGTTGAAAGAAGCGCCAACTTTACGGGCATACCATAAACAAAAATGGCTATGAGGATAGCAATGGCAGTAGCTATTAAACTCGCCTTATAGCCCTTCATTTTTTTTATAATCAATGCCCAGAATATAAATAGAATAGGCACTACAGCAACGAGGGCTGATAAAGCAATGTTATTAAAGGGATCAATAACTTGTTTCCAATTCATCATAACATTGATTTTGCCGTTTATATGTTAAGTACTGTTGTAAAACGTTTTTATTACTTTCCTTTAATTTTTTTCTGCTATAATTATTTGCCTGCTTAACTAAACCCTCCGTTTTTACTCAAGCTATCAAACTCGATAGAGTCACAGGTACTTATTCACTTCTCCCGTTTTATTTTGATCACTAATTTTTTTTCTGTTCCTTTTCCGTCCACTTCTAAACCAGGGCGATGAATATCTTTAGGGAAAGCAATAAAAAAAGTACCGGGCTCTGCTGTATAATACTTCCCTTTACCTTCATAAAATGAAATATCTCTTGTACTGTTATAAGGCACTGCGATGGTAGCTGAAGAAAGAGGACCTATCCCAATTTTCTCTCTTCCTGTTATCACATAATGAATGTCAATATAATTTTTATGCGCTTCCCATTTAGTTGAATCAATGTTCTTTAAAGGACCTTCCGTAATTCTTGCATAAACATCTTCACCAACTATTGGATGATCTCCCGGTTTGAGACTTGCCAGGTCTGTATTTTTCATATAAGCAAAAGCCTGATCCCACCATAACTTATGCGCATGATATTCTCTGGCAAATTCCACTTTGTCAATTGAAGTATGAGGCTTCAGTTGCTCTAAGTTTAAATAGGCAACTTTAGCAGCATTTGAATTAGTTGAAGGCGTTTCAATTATCCTTCCGAACTGATCGTATTTAACTCCAGCTTCAGCGGCTTTCCCGCCGGTTACCCATTCGTGCTTATTAAACCATTTGGCAGCATTTTTCTTGTTCCATTGCGTGCCTGACTGTGCTATTAAGTCAAATGACGAAAGCAATAATAAAAGGATAAATAAACTGATAGAGTAAGAATAATACTTCATAATTAATTTTTAGAGTTTGGCAGCATCCCGTACTGCCTTACCTGCTGCATCAAGATTAGCTAAAAACATTTCAGAATATTTACGGGAAAGAATAACACCATCTGCTCCACCCTTGAAAGCGGCCATTGTTGCAGCATAAGTATCATCCGGAGTTGCCTTCCTGCTATTTTTACCAGTTGGAATATTAATGTCTATTCCCGGTAGAATCTGGCTTTTCCCCTTTACGCCAGCCTTTGCACGCTGCGTTTCACGCATTACATAATCTGGTGACAAACCTGCCATCGGTAATTCATCGATTGGCGCTTCGTTAGCATAATTCAAAAGGTGATTATTCAACAACATTACTTCAGCAGGTGGTACATCGCGAAGTACAGTAGAACAAATATTGTTAATGAAACTCCTGTATCGTTCACCCCCACAATTATTATAAACAACCACTTTTAGAAAGTCAGCCATGGTTGCAAGTTCCTCATAGCTGCGTGATGCACGATATAAAGGATTAAATGAATTGGTATGCTCTATATGAAAACCGACTTCAAGGTTTTTCCGAACACCTTTAACCGCACTATACACTTCTTTTAATATCTGGTGTTTACCAGTATCAAACAATTGATTATACGCCATTATCTCCGGGTACTCAAGGAGCAAGCGGCTGAATTCAACATAGTATCCATCACTGGGTCTCTTTTTATCTAAAGAATTCTGAACATACTGGTTGAGTTTGAGGTAACCCTCTTTAGCTCTCTTAAAATCAATTCCATGTTGTTCTGCCGCCTTCTGATGATGCTCGCAGAAACAAGTGACCTTTGCTGAATCAATACCCTGATGATGACTAACGCCGATAGCATTTAACAAAGGGCCATTACGTTCATTAAACAGCAGGATGCCATCAATATCATATGAAGAACAGAGATCAGTTGCAACAGCTTTCCAAAATTCCTTTACATCAGGCTGATAAAAACACATGGCGCCACTTCTTCTGCCTTGTAAATCAACTTCGGCAAAATCTTTAAAGAAAGGCACATCATCAGGATAATTGAAACCATCCTGCACGGAGCACACTACTTTTATATCCCGTTTTTTTGCAGCAGGTAAAACTTCTGTAAGAATATCAAGTTTACCAAAATCGGGAGCCTTTAAATTGTCACCTTTAATTGCCGTGTTTTTATAAAATTGCGCATGAGGTGTCGCAAAATTTCCACCATGAAAATATCTTTCCGCTGATTCAAGCATTCCATGGTCAGGTAAAGATGTACTTGAAACCTGCCTGCCTGTAATTCCCCTATCGTAAGTGAACGTACTAAGATATATCGTGTTTACTGCTCCACGTTGCTGAAGTATGTCTAAAACCTTGTTTGTACCTTCATCCACAAAAGAGTCAGGCCCTATTTGAATGCCGATTGTTTTTTTCATATCTTATAGTTGCTTCAAAAAGTCGTCGCACCACGTTATTGCGAGGAGGAACGACGAAGCAATCTGCTTTGTAAATAAAACGTCTTCCTACTTGGGAAGCAGATTGCTTCGTTCCTTATAATGACATACTCGCTAATGCTATGATTTTCAAGCTGCTATTGTTTCTATTCGACAGCCTAATTTTTCTGCTTCCTTTTGTAATCGTGCTATTC
>MWYU01000452.1 GCA_002050375.1 Chitinophagales bacterium 62-2 | reverse complement strand
GTTCAATATAATAGATCATGCTTCAGGCTTTAAAGCAGATTTTGTATTACTAAAAAATAACAAGTACCGGCAGACAGAATTCAGGCGTCGCCGAATTGTTGAATTTTTAGGTTTGCCAATTTATATTGTTTCAGCCGAAGACCTTTTGCTTTCTAAACTTATCTGGATACAGGAAGTTCAAAGTAATCTTCAAATAGAGGACATAAAAAATCTTTGCACTGTGGAAGGTTTAGATCAGGAATATATTTATAGTTGGATAAAAGCATTAAATTTAAATACGTTCAACCTTCTTTAAAATTGACTGACACTCCCCAACATATCAAAGACCTTCAGTTACAAATCTGGTTATCTAAACCACCAGGGGAAAGGCTGCGACAGTTTTTAGTAGACAACGAAGCACTTTATACTTTCTGGAGACAAGCTAAATTAGCCGATCAAAAAGATATAGATAAAGAAAAGCCTTCTGATAATAAACAACGCAGTAGCTCAATGGCTTGACCTACCTATTATACCCTTCATCATTTTATATCTTCTTTGTGAAAGATTTCTCTTTTCCTTTTTCTACCTTTAAAACAATTACTTCTTTTTATTTGTAAGTACAGCTGAAAAGATTAGTGTAAAAGAATTTGAATTAGATGAAAAAGCTGAAATTAATTTTCCTCATTGTAGGCTGTTGGTTTACGTATATCGCTTTTATAAACGATACAAATAAACCGGTTGCTTTGCCTGCTAATTCGCAGCCTTCTGGCGACACAGCAATTGGCTACCAATATCTAACTACCGGCGATTATTTAAAAAGCGGAATCCCTTATAAAATGTTTCTGTTGGCATTTGGCAAAAACAAAAGAAACTATTTAGGCAGGGACGGTTTTAACGAAGATATCAGTCACGATTTTACAGCAATTAAAGCTCCCAATGGTGAGCTTGTTGTTGCACCTAATTGTATGCAATGCCACGCCCAGGTTTTTGAAGATAAACTATACATGGGGCTTGGAAATACTTTTATTGACTTTTCTATTGATAAGCCTGTTCCAAAAATTGCAAATCTTTTATTTAGTACGTTAAATACTGTAGATAAGAAAAAGTACGAGGCATCTAAAAATTTCTTTCAGGCGGGAAAGGCACTTAGCGGTAATCTTACAACAGCCGTAAGAGGCGTAAATGCCGCGGATCATTTAGCCGGCATTTTGGCTTCTCATCGCGACCCTGTTACTTTTAAATGGAGTAACGAACCCATGTTAAAAATGTCGGAAAATGTTGTTCCTACAGATGTGCCCGCCTGGTGGTTATTGAAGAAGAAGAATGCCATGTTTTATAATGGTTTCGGCCGCGGCGATTTTAGCAGGTTCTTAATGGCTTCTAACCTTTTAACGGTAACTGATACCACGGAAGCAAGAGAAGTTTACAGCCACTTCAATAATGTTTTAGCTTACATCCAATCAATTGAACCACCTAAGTTTCCCAAAACGGTTGATGAAGAATTGGCCTCGCAGGGAAAGGCTCTGTTCAATAACAATTGTTCAAAATGCCATGGTACATATGGAGAGGAGGAAACTTATCCTAACCTCTTAATTCCTGCTTCCATCATACGTACAGACTCTGCTTTGTATGTAGCTAATTATTCTTCGCCCGAAGTAATCGAATGGTTTAATAAAAGTTGGTTTACAGCAGGGCAAAATCCGGCTCAACTGGTTCCTTTCAAGGGATACATTGCTCCGCCTTTAGATGGCATTTGGATTACTGCTCCCTATCTTCACAACGGTTCGGTTCCTACATTAGAAGGGGTGATAAACAGTAAGCTTCGCCCTGCTTACTGGTCAAGGAATTTTGATAAGCCGGAGTATGATTATGATAATCCCGGCTGGAAACATGAAGTACGTGCCGATGCAAAAGGTAAAAACGTATATAACACCACGCTAAATGGCTATGGTAATTACGGCCATTACTTTGGAGATAAACTAAGCGATGCAGAACGGAAAGCTGTAGTGGAGTATTTGAAAACGCTGTAGGTTTAGTAAGTAAGTATTTCATCTATGTATATTCTAATTCTTTTCATCTGTTGATCTGTAATTGTCCCAATCATATTTATCAATCTCACTTCATCTATTGTGCGTATTTGAAAAACCAACACCTCGGAGTCTTTAGTTAATTTATTTATTCTATCTTTCTTAAGCAGCAATGTGCCTGTATAATTTTTAATTTGAGAGGTAACAGGACAAACAATTTTTAAATTTGAATGATCATTCAAATTATTTCCACTGACTATAACAACTGGTCGTATTCCACTTTGTTCGTGCCCTTTGATAGGATCAAGGTTAGCATACCAGATTTCCTGCTGCTTTTATTATTGGTTTTCGTGCTTTAGTATTATTCAAGAAAATCTCCAAGTCCAGCTTCAGCAAGAAATTTTTGCTCAGGATCATTTTCCATTTTTTTAAAAGTCTCCGCATATTCTTGTTTTCTTTTTTCTTTGAGAAAAGTTGTTATCGCTTCGGTTATAACCTCGTTTTTCTTTTTATTATGGCGATTAGCATACTCAACAACTTCTTCCATTACGGTGTTAGGTAGTGTGCTGGTATAGGTCACATTTTTACTATTCATATTTACACTTTATATTTATAAATGAAATATAAGAAAGTAGTTGCAACCAATCTGCCCTACGGCTTCTTAAATTATTTACAATTCAATTTCAACTGCCATTCGTAAATTTGAATATGACTCCTGAAGAAATTATATCACAAATAAGGGTTCAACTGCCAGAACTTAAATCCCGGTATGGAGTAGAGCGTATTGGTTTATTTGGTTCTTATGCAAATAAAAAAGGGGGCATCAACAGTGATCTTGACTTCCTTGTTGATCTCAATCCGCCTTATGCTAAAAATTATTTTGACTTACTTTTCTTTCTTGAAAAAACCTTTGGGAAAAAGATAGATCTTGTAAGAAGAGGCAAACACTTGCGGGACAAATTTTTATTGCATGTAGAAAACGAGGTGATTTATGCTTGAACAATGGGTAATGGATCGCCTTGAACTAATAGAAGAAACTCTTGATGTAATTGAAGCCTATCAAAAGCATATAAAGGCTGCAGAAGATTTCTATACAGAACAAGGTTCTATCATTTACGATGCAATCGTAATGCGGTTACAAGTATTAGGAGAAAATATTAAAACAATTTACAAATCTACCCCTGGTTTATTTAGCAATGTTGACACAGAAGTAATTTCTATAATTCGCTTTCGCGACCTTATTTCTCATCATTATGAGAAATTAGATACAGAGGTTGTTTATGATATCTGTACACAATATGTTCCCATTCTTCGTTTGCAAATAAAGGAGTTGCTTAAATTGTATAAGTGAGTCTGCAATCATCACCCGGCCATAAAATAATTTCTAACTGGCTTGCTTCAAAAGAAATGAAGCCCTTTGAGTTTCAGGAACAAACCTGGGAGCAAATACATTTAGGAAACAGTGGAATTGTAAATGCTCCTACCGGCTTTGGAAAAACATTTTCAGTTTTTCTTGGTGCGCTTATCAACTTCATTAATCAACATCCTAAAGATTATAAAACACGTTCAAAAAACGGCTTACAACTGTTATGGATAACGCCTCTGCGTGCATTGGCAAAAGACATCGCACGTGCAATGGAAGAAGTTATTGCTGAGCTTAGCATGAATTGGAAAATAGGCAGCCGCAATGGCGATACCGATGTAAAT
>MWYU01000358.1 GCA_002050375.1 Chitinophagales bacterium 62-2 | reverse complement strand
TTATTAATATTAGGGGTAATTCCTAATAACCCCTGGCTCGCATAATTACTGATGAGGTTGTTACCTGCAATTCCATAGCTTGCTCTTAATTTTAAGTTACTAATGCAAATCAAGGGTTGAATATCTAAGATATAAGTTAATAAAAATGAAGGTTAGTAATAGATATACCCATTGTTAAAAAATATAGAAGCAGAGCATTTTCTTTCAATTTATGACATGGAAAGAAAATTTAATAAAGCTCTACTTCTACATTAGCGAAGATAAGGGCATCCAAAGATATTTAAGTAGTATGCGTATGAGCAATAATCAGACATTGGGGTTTACAGATGAAGAAGTAATGACAGTATATATTTTTGGTATTACTCAAAATCTCAGTAAGGTCAAACACATTTATAATTATACTAAAAGGCATTTGTCTGACTGGTTTCCATTGCTTCCAAGCTATCAGGCTTTTAATGACAGGCTAAATAAACTGCATGGCTGCTTTGAAGTATTGGTGCAATCTATTAATTTCAAAGCATTACAGGGGTTAGAATTTGAAAATGAAAAGGTTATAGACTCCGTTCCTGTAATTGTTACCGGTAAGAGTAGAAGTTCATCAGCTAAGGTAGCCCCGCTGTTATGTAATAAAGGTTATTGCTCATCAAAGCAAATGTATTATTACGGCTTAAAGCTTCATGTAGCAGGCATTGTTCGTCCCTGCACACTGCCGATGCCCGAAACAAGTTGGATTACCGGGGCAGGTGAAAATGATTTAACAGCTGCAAGGCCAGTGTTTGAACGCCTGAGCAATTGTAAAATATATGCCGATAAGATATATGCAGACACTGATTTAAATGATGGGATGCAGGCTAATCAAAACAGTATTATTCTAACTCCTGTCAAAAAACACAAAGGTCAAAAGATAGTAGACGCTGCTGATGATACTTATTCTTATTTGGTAAGTAAAGTTCGCCAGCCCATTGAGTCTTTCTTTAACTGGCTTATTGAAAAAACTCAAATTCAGTTTGCACAAAGGGTAAGGAGTGAAAAAGGATTACTTGTTCATATATGGGGGAAATTTGCAGCAGCACTATTCTTATTATCTAATTTACTAACCCTTGATTAGCATTATTAATATATACATCTACAGGAGCACAAAATACTTCACCTTTCTCCATTTGCTCTACAAAGTCATACAGAGTAATAAAGATTTTATTCTGAGCCCTTGCATGGGGTGTGGTTGGTGCAGGTGACATAACTAAAACATCATTTATTAGTTGACAAAGAGTTCCTTCAGGCATTAGTTCAAATGCTTCAATACCGGTACGGGGAGGTTTTATATATGTTTCCATAACACTAATTTACGCAAAACTTATTTCAGCTATTACACTTAAATTACATTTCAAATTGTTGGCCATGTCATTTCAAAACAAAACAGTTTTTATAACTGGTGCAAGCCGTGGAATTGGTAAAGCTATCGGAATTAGGCTTGCCAAAGAAGGGGCTAATATTGTGATTGCATCAAAAAGCGTAGAAGAAAATCCCAAGCTGCAAGGAACTATTTACTCTGCTGCAAAAGAAATAGAAGCTGCGGGTGGTAAGGCGTTACCCATACAATGCGATATACGTTTTGAAGAACAAATTGAACATGCAGTTACAAAAGCTGCTGAACAGTTTGGTGGTATTGACATTCTCATAAACAACGCTTCAGCAATATCTCTTACGCCAACTGAACAAACAGAGCCGAAACGTTTTGACCTGATGTATGATATTAATGTAAGGGGTACTTTTTTTGTTAGCAAGGCTTGTATTCCTTATTTAAAAAACGGAAGCAATGCACATATTCTTAATCTGTCGCCACCCTTAAATATGGACATAAAGTGGCTTCGGGGCCATGTGGCTTATACCATGAGTAAATACAACATGACAATGATTGCCTTAGGGTTATCAGCAGAATTAAAAAAATATAACATTGCAGCTAATACCCTATGGCCCCGAACAACCATTGCAACTGCTGCCGTACAAAATTTATTAGGTGGGGATGCCTTAATAAAAATGAGCCGCACAACAGATATTATTTCCGACGCAGCTTATTATATTTTAAGTAAGCCCTCAAACGAATGCACAGGCAGTACGTTTATTGACGAAGATGTTATGGCTGCAGAAGGGATAACTGATTTTAGCAAATATTCTGTAGTACCGGGAGGAAAATTATACCAGGATTTGTTTGTATAAAACGCATCAGCTTCGTGACCTGAAAAGCTTTTTTATTTTTTTAAAGATGTCATCTTTTCTAGGCACCGGTTTTCCATCATGTGTTAGTCGCTTTTGAAAATTATACTCTAATTGGTCTGAATATTTAATTAACTCTTCTTTTGTTGATTGCTTTAATTCTTCAATAAAAAATACAATTGAACTATTGAGCATCGCGTTTGCTGAAATAGTTTTATAGGCACTTTGATTTGATAAGTTGGTATTTTTATTTATCGGAGGCTTTCCATTCTCACTTAATAAGTCGATGTGGTAAATTATCTCATCTAACTTTTTTAATCTCTTTGTTCCTTTTCTTTCATTTCTCCATGGATGTTCATTAGCTTTCAATTGGCTTATTAAAAAATCTTTATTCCACATGGATGGCTGGTGCGACATTAGAAAATCACTTTCCCTGTTGTTTAAAACAGCCACACCTAAACCAGCTATAAAATCTTCAGTAGGTACTGTCACAAAAACTTCGGAACTATTAAGTTTAAAAAGCTTTACATATTTTTCAATGGTGAAGCTTGCAATTGCATCTAAAACCTCAGTACTTAGGGATTTTGTAAACCACATATCTTCCTGTAAATAAAGTATATACTTTTCTTCTAAAAGATGAAGTCCTTTTCTAAGCCTGTCAGACCACTCTCCCTTACCTGTTTTTATATTTATGAAAAGATCACTGTTAAAATCTGCTTCTTCTGTTAAGAAATAGAAGTTGGATATAGCTGAATGTAGCGGCCAATGCTTTTTGAAAAAGAACTCAAAACCTTTATAAAGTAGTTGATACCTATCGCAACTATGAACAACAACTGCTACCGCTTTCTTAGCAATCTTCATAAGGCAGTGATATTAATTGAGATTATTTGAAAAGCGCCTACATATTATCTAATCCTGCTTCTCCGGCCTCATTTGCGGAAACAACAACACATCCTGTATAGAAGGCTGGTTAGTCATTAACATACAAAGCCTGTCAATACCTATACCAATTCCCGCTGTTGGTGGCATGCCATATTCGAGTGCTCTTAAAAAATCATGATCAATAAACATGGCTTCCTTATCGCCTCTTTGCATCAGTTTAAGCTGCTCTTCAAAACGTTCGCGCTGGTCTATCGGATCGTTAAGCTCGCTATAAGCATTTGCAATCTCTTTACCGTTAACCAGAAGTTCAAAACGTTCAACCAAACCCTGCTTGCTTCTATGCTTTTTGGTAAGCGGGCTCATTTCTATTGGATAATCTATAATGAAAGTTGGCTGCTGATAATGTGCTTCGCATTTCTCTCCAAACAACTCATCAATCAGCTTGCCTTTGCCCATGCTTGGCTCTACATGTATATGTTGTTGCTTGCACGCATCCCTTAACTGGTCTTCGTTCATTTCACTTACATCAATGCCGGTATTTTCTTTAATGGCATCGTAAATGGTAACTCTTTTATAGGGCGCTTTAAAATCTATTTCCTTATCACCCACAATTACTTTGGT
>MWYU01000523.1 GCA_002050375.1 Chitinophagales bacterium 62-2 | reverse complement strand
GTATTTACCCCTGCCGTTTCCGTGTAGGACTTAGAGATATCCAAAGAAAGCTGGGCAAAGTTCTTATCTCCTTTGTAAGCAACATTGGTGGCTTTAAAGTTTGCGCCGGGGGGTTGGGTTACTCCATTAATAGTGGGTACATTATGATGATCAGAACAGTTGTACCAAATGTCGTAACGACGGCTGCTGAATGTTTTGCGGGTATAAGTGCCTCTGCCTACATCTATTAAAACCGGTTGTCCGTCATAATAAACAACATAGTTCCCGATATCATTATGGTTATGGCTTTCATCATTATGTCCGCCCTTCGCTGCAACAAATAATCCTTCAGTGCTTCCTTCTTTATCTCTTGCAATCATTACCTGTAAATCAGGTAACCATACGCTTGCAGGCAAAGGAAGGCCTTGCTGTGCTTTCTGATATTCATCCTGCATGAAGAGCGAGAAAAAATTCCTGAAGTAATGGAACCTCCCGGGCTTGCCTTCTTCCGGTTGGCGATAGTAGGCACCAAACTTCATCATTGAAGGATCGTTGATGTCTTTGCCATAACGATAGATCATGTTGGCCGACATTGCAGGCTGAGGGTCGGCATCGGCAAAATTCAAAAAATATTTTTCGCCTATTTGTGCACGGTAAATGAAGCGGCCCATGTTCTTAAACTTTTCATCTTCGTACACATACTTAAACTTGTTATTGCTTGCAAGGTTCAGCATAGCAATGTTATCATATAAAGAAGCTGCTGCTGCTCCCCAATAACCCGGGCCTTCATCGCAGCCTCCATCTTTCGGATAGGGATTTAGAAACTCATCCAACACCCATAGAATTTTTGAAACGGCGGCAGTTCGTTTTGTTTCATCTTTCTCTAATAATAAAACTGAGTTTAGCCAGTTGGAACATATCCATGGGTTCCAGTTGTTTGGCGGACGACCATTTGCATTTGAAGTCATAAAACCATGTGGCTTTGTCATCAACGGCTGAAAGATGCGGTTGTTAGTTTCGTAATAAATACGCTTTCTTATTTGAGGTGATACCGCATCTAACTTTTCACCTAAAAAATAATCAACCCATGAAAGATAGGTGGCCGTTTCTGCACTAAACAGTTCAACAAATGGTTTAGATACATCCATTAAACCTGCATATTCTTTTGTTTGTGGAAGATGTGCAGCAGCGCCCCACCACGATTCTTCGCAAATAGACCAAATGCCGTTAATAACAGGATCAACAAACCTTCCCTTGTTCTCATAAATTTCTGCTAACAACAATGTTCCAAGTACAGCCCTTTTTTCAAAGCTGACGCCCTGGTATTGGTCACGGTCGCCGGTACGTTCAATTAAAAGCGAGGTGGTTGCAGGTATGGAAGGCCAGTTGTAATTGATATAAGACTCTGCCTGCTTTACATATGCTTTCATCATTGCTTCATCTGCTTTTGCCCATGCCGCACGATCTGTTATTTTAGGAAAAGGTGTCCATTGAGCTAAGGGAATTAAAACTGTTTTCAAATCATCTTTGGCATACTTACCACTCAACAGGTTTTGCTTCTGCGCATCGAGTCGCAAACAGAAAATGATAATAAATAGAAAGGCTACAAGTTTTTTCATATGGCTTACTTAACTGTTATATAATTTAATTTAAGTGTTTTTCACTCAAGGCACAGTAAATGATATTTCGTCTTACTTATGTGATTACTAATTTATTTCCTTCACAAATATTGTTTTAAAAGCTTGCATATAATCTTCAATTAAGAATAAATCGAAAAGTAACGGGATACTAATAGTTGCACTCTTTAGTTGCAGCAACACTTCTTTTAGCGTTATAATTACTAAGAAACTAAAGATAACATTTCGAATATATTTACTCAGGCTACTATTGCGTTCGTTAATAACGTATAACAACTCTACCCTTCCTTTTTTCTGTTAATACAACCTGGCTAAAACTAAACAAAAAACGAAAGCCTTTATCTTGCAACCAATGCTTCAATTACAAAACATATCTCTTTACCAGTTTAAAAACTACTACGAAAATAAATTTCACTTCACAGAAAAGATCATTGGAATTTGTGGCAGTAATGGCATTGGGAAAACTAATTTATTAGATGCTATTTATTATCTCTGCTTTACCAAAAGTTATTTTAGCAGAACCGATGCGGCAAGTGTAAGACAAGGCATGCAGGGCATGCGCATTGAAGGAAATTTTTTTAGGAACAATGAACCGGAAAAAGTCGTTTGTATCCTAAGAGAAAATAACCGTAAAGAGATGCAGCGAAACGGGGAAGAATATAAAAAATTCAGTGCGCACATTGGCCGGTTTCCCGCAGTAATTATTGCACCGGATGATGTGGAACTAATAACCGGCACCAGTGAGGTTAGAAGAAAATTTTTAGATACACTGCTTAGCCAGCTCGACCATAAATATTTACAGTGGCTGATTAATTATAATAAAGTTTTACAGCAACGGAACAGCTTATTGAAATCAGCAAATGAAAGAGGTTATATTGATGAAGCTCTTTTAGAAACTTTGAATGAACAATTAGTGAAACCGGGGCAATTGATATTTGAAAAAAGAAGAAATTTTTTAGAAACTTTTTTACCTGCAGCAGAAAAAAGCTATGGAGATATTGCGGGAACTAATGAACCTGTTACCCTGAAATATTACAGCCAGTTGTTTGAAGATAAGTTTGAGAATTTATTGCATGCGTTCAGGCAAAAAGATCTTATGATGCAAAGAACAACTATTGGTGTTCATAAAGATGATATTGAGTTTGAATTGCACAAGGAGGATTTTAAAAATATAGCTTCGCAGGGGCAGCGAAAAAGCTTATTGTTTGCTTTGAAGTTAAGAGAGTTTGAGGAACTGAAATCTGCCAACGGCTTCGCTCCTGTTTTATTGCTTGATGATGTTTTTGAAAAGCTTGATACTAACCGAATGAGCAACCTGCTTCATCATGTATGTGTTGAAAACGACAGCCAGGTTTTTATTACCGATACCCATAAAGAGAGGCTGCAAATGGCTTTGCAGGATTTGAACATACGGTTTCAGTTGATTGAGCTGGAAAAGGAAATTTAATTTTACGGAAGGACTTTATAATTCATAATCTCTACTTCCGCACCTTTCATAGCAGCATCAGCAGTAAGTTGCTGAACTTTCTTGTGGTTTCGACAGATAAATATGCCTCCCCGCAATTATTACAAACTTCAGCCTCCACGTTCTTATATACCAATAAAGAACCTTGCTTTTGCAAAGCATAAGTTGTTTTTCCTTTTACAGTAGTTCCGTTTTTAGAAATTACGCATTCCATTTTACTTTTATCAGACGCTTGAATTTATACATTTAAAGCTCATCTATTTTTCAATAAAAATAGATTCTATCTTTACTCTATGGCACAGATGTCGATAGGTGAGGCGATCAAAGAATTTCTTAAAAAGAGCCGTTTAAAAACGGGTATCCAAGCGCTACAGATTGAAGAGATTTGGGAGAAAATGATGGGCAAAACCATTGCGAAATACACTGATAAAATACAAATAATTAATCACACTTTATTTATACGAACCAATGTCGGTCCTTTAAAACAGGAGCTTACTTATCAAAAAGAAAAGATCATTGAAAGGGTGAACGAAGCCTTAGGCGAAAAGGTAATTAAGGAAGTTGTAATACAATAAGGATTATCCTAAACTCATCAAATAACAACATTATACTTTTATGATACAAGGTTTACGCCCCGTTATCTAT
>MWYU01000701.1 GCA_002050375.1 Chitinophagales bacterium 62-2 | reverse complement strand
ACTATAAGTTAATAAATCCTTATATAAAGTCAATCGGAAAGAACAAAATTAAAGATGATCCATTAGAATTAAATGAATCACTCCCTTAATGACTTACTGACCCAATGACTGAATGACTTAATTGCCCCAACGACTTTAAGATATGGAACTAAGTACAATCATTCCTCATATCGAAGCCTTGATCTTTGCCAGTGATAAACCGCTTACGGCATTAGATATTGTTGAGCTTATCAACAATGCTTTTGGCTTTATGGAAGAACGTATTTCTCTCGACCAGGTAGAATCTGCTATGGAAGGCATCGTTGAAAAATACAATGCTGAGTTTTACCCGTTTGAAGTACGTGAAAGTGGTGGCGGATTTCAATTTCTTACTAAAAAAGAATTTTATAAAACAGTTGCTCAGCTAAACGGAGACAAGTTTTTAAAGCGATTATCTAATGCGGCTTTAGAAACACTTGCCATTATTGCCTATAAGCAACCCGTTACAAAAGGCGAAGTGGAAGCGATACGCGGCGTAAACAGCGACTACTCAATTCAAAAACTCCTGGAAAAAGAACTGATTGTTATTACCGGAAGAAATGAGGAACTACCGGGTAAACCCCTTGTTTATGCTACTTCAAAATCGTTCATGGATTATTTTGGCATCAATTCAACTGATGATCTCCCAAAGATTAAAGAAGTGCTGGCCGAGCAGGTAATACAGGGAACTTTAATTACTGATGCATTTAAAAAAACTGCGGAAGCCGGAGAAACTTTAGCTACAGATAATAAACCGGCTACATTGATTGTAGCAGGTACCGGAGAATTGCTTGAACAACATTTAACTGCTTATGGTGAGCATGAAGCTGCTTTTCGCGAACACGGAAGTTTTCCATCAAACTCAACAGAGCAGACTTTCACTACTAATGATGAAGATAGAGTGAAACGGGATGAAGATGCTGAAAAGAATGATTTGAGTCAATCTTCGAAAGACGAACTCAAAGAAGAATAATCTTCTATCCTTCCTTACCTTATTTATTTTCCTTTTAATTTCGCGGGCTTATGTCTCAACAACTATCTAAAGAACAATTGGTTGGTATTGCCAACGAGTTTGGAACACCGGTATATGTATACCATGCAGAAAGAATTGCAGAACAGTATAACAAATTAAAAACTGCTTTTTCAACATGTGATGCGAAGTTTTTCTATGCCTGTAAATCTTTAACTAACATCAACATTCTAAAATGGGTGAAGGAGATTGGAGCTTCGCTGGATTGTGTAAGCATCTATGAAGTAAAGCTGGGTTTAAAAGCTGGTTTTGCACCCAAAGAAATTTTGTATACCCCTAACTGCGTTGATTTTGAAGAAATAGAAGCTGCAAAAGACTTGGGAGTAAATCTTAACATCGATAACATATCTACACTTGAGCAGTTTGGTAACAAATACGGAAGCAGTTATCCTGTTTGCATTCGTTTAAATCCACATATAATGGCTGGTGGAAATTATAAGATTTCAACAGGCCATGTTGATAGCAAGTTTGGTATTTCTATTCATCAGTTGCGGCATATTGAGCGCATTGTAAAAACTACTAAGCTTCATGTTAATGGTTTGCACATGCACACCGGCAGCGAGATAAAAGATGTAAATGTTTTTTTGCAGGGGCTGGAAGTTATGTTTGAAATAGCTACACATTTTAATGAATTGCAATTTATTGACCTTGGCAGTGGTTTCAAGGTTTCATACCAAACAGATGATACCGAGACCGACGTTAACGCTTTAGGCGAAAAGGTGGCGGAAGCATTTGCAGCTTATGAAAAAGAAACGGGTAGGAAACTGCAGGTTTGGTTTGAGCCTGGTAAATACTTAGTAAGCGAAGCAGGCTATTTTGTAGTTAAGGCAAATGTTATTAAACAAACAACGGCAACAGTTTTTGTTGGTGTAAACAGCGGCTTCAACCACCTTATCCGCCCAATGTTTTATGAGTCTTATCATCGAATTGAAAACCTAAGTAACGACAAAGGTGCTGAAAGAATTTATACCGTTGTTGGTAATATTTGCGAGACGGATACCTTTGCCTGGGATCGAAAGATTAATGAAGTACGCGAGGGTGATTACCTTGTATTTTATAACGCCGGTGCTTATGGGTTCGAAATGTCAAGCAACTTTAATTCGAGATTGAAGCCTGCGGAAGTTTTAGTGAAAGATGGTAAAGCACATCTTATTCGTGCCCGGGATGTTTTTGAAGATTTGCTAAGGAACCAGGTTGAGGTCTTGTAGACTACTGCTCTTTCAACATGTAAATATGATCAATGCCATCTTCATCATAAACTTCTCCTATTTGTCTAAAACCAAAAGCCTCATAAAATTTCTTCAGGTATAACTGCGCTCCTATTTTAATAGTTTGTTTATTAAAGAGCAGGTTACAATATTCTATTGCCTGCTGCATTAACGCTTTACCGGCACCCGCATTTCTAAACAAAGGAGAAGTAACAACTCTTCCAATAGAAACATAATTATACGAAACTCCGGCAGGGACCAAACGCGCATAAGCAGTCAATTGATTCTCTATATATCCCATCAAATGAAAACATTGCTGGTCCTTATTATCGGCATCCTGAAAAACACACTTTTGCTCTACAACAAACACTTCATTTCTTAAATGAATAATGTCATACAACTCAAAATTGGTAAGGGTATCAAATGCTTTGCATTTCCAAACTATACCATCCATTACGTTACGTTTTGCTCAATAAAGGCAACAATCTTCTCAACCGTGTCGGCAAGACTTGCGCCATACCAGCCATGCCCTTCATTTGGATAAGTAATCATACTTGCCTTAACACCTGCGGCATCCAGTTTTGTTTTTAACGTAATGGATTGGGAGGTGGGAACTATAAAATCAGCACTGCCATGAAAAATTAAAGTAGGAACAGTCCCGGCAGTGATAAAGTTTATAGGACTTGCCTGCTGATACAAAGTTGCATTTGTAGCAGGTGTAGCGCCTAAAAAGTTAATTAACACGGGCTGCGAAGCCGCAGGAACAGGATGATTATTATATAAGGTTGTGAGATCGGTTGGACCAAAAAGATCGATCACCGCTTTTATTTTTCCGTTGCTATTATTTTTATAACCCTGCAGCAATGCAAGATGCGCCCCGGCGCTTGCGCCTACCAACACTATCTTAGAAGTATTGATCTTGTAACTACCCGCATTGCTTTCCATAAAATTAATGGCCGATTGAATATCTTCCATTTGTGCCGGAAAACGGTTTGCCCCACTTCCTGCGAACCGGTAATTAATATTGAAAATAGCATAATCGGTCAAACGTTTTTTAATAGAACTAATGGCAGAATCAAAATCAGATTTATCTCCGCTGCTCCAACTGCCCCCATGAATAAATAAGAGCACTTTTGTATTTGCCGTATCTCTTCCTGCCGGTAGATAAACATCCATAACCTGCGTTGCATTCGAACCATACGAAATGTTCATCATATCTTTCTGAGGTAGCTCTTCCTTAGTCAAACCCGACTTAGGCTTTTGACATGTTATAAATAAGAGTGCAATTATTATAGAGTTAACAAAACCATTGTAAATAGCCGTCATGTCAATCTTTTAATTGAGTAATTAACCAAAATTAGTACCGATTTAAACGTGTCTCAACTATTACTACAAAATAGAAGTTAAATATATCACCGGCCAATAGCAGGGATTACAGGCAAGCCTTCGTTACCATCTTCTGATACCGATTGTACAGCAAAAAAGTAATTATCTTTTGAGTAAGGCAACCGCATTTCCGTTTGTGTTGTAAAGAATTTTTTTTGCCATGCTGGGGAAGCTGTTTCGCGCATCAGCACGTAATATCCTTTAGCCTTTCCGCTTGCCGGGGCTTTCCAATAAAGGAAAGTTGAGTTGGTCAAATTCTTTACATCCACCTTTACCTCCTGTGGTAGTTGGGGCGATTTGGAAAGATTGGCAAGATTGGCAAGGTTTAGTGCAGTATTCTTTCGTAAGTATTCAAAGTCCATGAATTCTGTAAGATCGCCGTAGCGGATACCTTTCTCGGTTCTTACATCCTGGTGCTGGTGTTCGTAGTTCTCATTCATTTCAGTGATACGGACGGCAGTGTAACCATTGGTGACGAAAGGTGTATGATCGCCGCCCCGTAAAAAACGGTCATTACGATATACCATAACAACGTCGAGGTTGTCAACATACCTTTCGCCAATTTCTTTTACATATCGTGCAAGTTGCCTTGCCTTGCCATCGTTCTCAAGACCGAGGCTTCGGATATTAGCAGCGTTTTTATCAAGTTCAAATGCGGGTAAGCCTTCGCTAAAAACTCTTACCCTTGTGTTATCAATAATGTTGGTTTCGTTGCTGTTGTTGCTGCCCATAATATCGTTGTTAAGCATGGCTTCAATATTCCAGCCGTCTTTTTTGGCCTTGTTAGCCAAATACCCTGAACCTAATAAACTTTGCTCCTCTCCGCTTACTGCCACAAAAATAATCGTAGCCGGAAAAGATTTTTTGCTCATTATACGTGCAGATTCGATTACGGCTGCAACACCGCTTCCATCATCGTTGGCGCCCGGCGCATCTATGCTTCGGTTCATTACATCCGTAGCACGGCTATCGAGGTGACCGCTTATTAAAAATATCCTTTTATCATTTGCGTCGGTTCCTTTTAATGTTGCCATTACATTGCCTAAAAGTGTTGGCACATCTACCCTTCTTCCATCTGCGGCTATGGTTGTAGTATCGATCATTGCAGTCAGTCTTCCGCCCGATTGCTTTGCAAACTCATTAAACTTACCCAGCACATAATCCCTTGCCGCACCAATGCCTCTTTTTTTATCAGTGGACGAACTAAGTGTATTTCTCGTACCAAAACTTACCATCTTGCTGATATAAGATTTAAGAGAGTCGGATGAAACTTCTTTAACCATTTGCTCAATTGCCGGATCGCGATGAACGGATGTTTGTGCAAATGCAGTTGTGTTTATGATGATCGCAAATAATAATATCCTTTTCATATTACATGTATAAGCCATAAAGTTATGGGGTGAAGAATTATCCTTTTACAAATTAGTTAACTGTTCTTCTTCTCCATTTTTTATTGATAAAGTTGAAGTAAACAGCAAGAACAGCCGAAACAGCAAAACAAACAAGCGTTACCGCATCTATAAACGAAGGTGGGAAATGCTTACCCGTTATTTTATCTGCATAATATTTTATAAAAGAGTTCGGAAGGTCAGCTTCGCCGAGTTGCTCTTTTATTTGCCATTGCCAATCGGTAACCGGGCAATAACCAATGCCAAACCGGATGCCTAACAAAAACCAGCAGGCAGTAGTTATTAGTACACAAAAAAAATGAGCACGACGTGTTGCCGGCCATATCCATCCCAATAAATTAAAGCCAATAATCAACAGATGAACAAGTGTAAGCAGTATATCAAAAAACTGAAGCATTGATATAAGTTATTAGGTAAATAAGTCCCCGGTTCTTCTCCTCTCCCTTGAAAGGAGAGGCCGGGTGAGGTTAATAATTATACTTATCACCCCATTTTTCCTTCAGGTACTTTCTAAGTTCATTTTCCCTTGCATTTATTCCAGGATCATAAAACTTTGTTCCTGCAATTTTATCGGGAAGGTATTCCTGGTCCGCAAAGTTGCCTTCAAAGGAATGTGCATATTTATATCCTTTGCCATAATCCATATCCTTCATCAGCTTAGTTGGAGCATTACGAATATGCAATGGTACAGGAAGATCGCCGTGTTGAGTAACGGCTGCCTGTGCCATGCCGATTGCTTCGTACGATGCATTACTTTTTACAGATGAAGCAAGATAAGTAGCGCATTGAGATAAGATAATCCTGCTTTCAGGATACCCTATTTTATTAACCGCTTCGAATGCAGCGTTTGCCAATAACAAAGCGTTCGGGTTAGCATTGCCAACATCTTCACTGGCGAAAATAACCAGGCGGCGGGCAATAAATTTTACATCTTCCCCGCCTTCAATCATACGCGCAAGCCAATAAACAGCAGCATTAGGATCACTGCCCCGCATACTTTTTATAAACGCTGAAATGATGTCGTAATGTTGTTCGCCCTGCTTATCGTATAATGCCACCTTTTTTTGAGCAACCTGCATTACCAGCTCATCAGTTATTTTAACTGCATCTCCAGCCCCTTCCATCTCCCCCGAAGGGGAAGAACCTGTTCCCCCTCCTTTGGAGGGGTTAGGGGAGGCTTGAACTGCCAGTTCAAACAGGTTTAATAATTTTCTTGCATCACCGCCAGATATATTAATAAGCGCTTCGGTTTCCGCAAGTTCAATTTGCTTCGAACTTAACCATTCATCTTTAGCCATCACATCTTTTAGCAGGTCCACCAGTTCATCATTGCTAAGGGGTTTAAGCACATAGACCTGGCACCGGCTAAGCAAGGCTGAATTAACTTCAAAAGAGGGATTTTCAGTGGTAGCTCCAATAAGGGTTATAATTCCTTTTTCAACTGCGCCTAACAATGCATCCTGCTGGCCTTTATTAAACCGGTGTATTTCGTCGATAAACAAGATTGCTTTTTCTGTTTGCCTTGCATGGTCAATCACTTCCCTTACATCTTTTACTCCGCTGCTTATAGCACTAAGCTGAAAAAAAGGAACTTTCAGCGTATGAGCAATAATGTTTGCGATAGTTGTTTTACCAACACCCGGAGGACCCCACAAAATCATGGAAGGAACGATGCCATTTTCAATAGCTGTTCTTAAAATGCTTCCTTTACCGGTAAGATGTTGCTGGCCAAGAAGATGACTTATTGAGGTTGGGCGCATTCTTTCGGCCAGGGGTGCAGAAGGTGTATTCATAGTTATAAAGTAACAAAAAAGCACCTTAAAAAAGGCGCTTTATAATTCGTACAGAAAGTGATTATTGAAAATGATGGTTATTCTTTTTAAGCAGCCTGAATGTCCAAACAACATGAATGAGTAAAATTGCAGCATAAATAAACATAGCATAAAAGAAAGCTGTTACATTTTTTAAAGGCATATCAACACCAAAATTTTTAAGTGAGTCAGTAAAAAGACCGGGGTTTCTTAATAGAAGTAAAACGTTAAGCATAATAATGGCACTAAATACGAGAGTAACTATTCCATTTACCCTTACCATATCTTTCAAACTGTGCTTTGCAGTTTTTTGTTGTTGCAACACCTCCCTGTAAAAACGTGAACTATACCATGCATACAATATTACTGCAACCATTAAAAAAGCCGACAACAGTGTTACCGGGGAAGAAACGAACACCGGAATACTAAACACCACGGAAATGGTAATTAGCATTGCAATTGAGTTTATAATGAGGCTAAGTATTCTGTAAAGTATAGTCATAGTAGTTTAATGATGTAACAATATCATCGGGCGGCAAATGTATCGAATTGCAGGAATCAAAAATCTTAAGAAGGGTATAGTGAATATTTTAAAGGAGCTATCTTTATCGTCTTACAAGTTACAAGGTGTGGAACAGGAGCGGTGAAGAGACCGATCAAGATAAAAACGGTGCAACATCAATCCGGCTGCAGATGGAAAGCCAAAAGAATTGAAGCGATTTTCTTTAACCAGGAACTTCTATACAGTTCTTTCATTAAAAACTTTAACAGTGGAAGCCGACCTTTATGGTCTTGCTATTAAAATTATGGAGGACAAAAAGCTCGTCACCTTATTCATGCTTGTTACCGACAGGGATTGTATAATCGCTGATTATGCCATTAAAAGTTACCACAAAATTTATGTCCGGAAAACTGAATTCGGTTTTCAGGACTTTGTTTTATATGTATACCTGAATTGTTTGTCTGAAGAAAATAAAAATAAATATGCGAAAAAATGGGAGGCCTTTCCTTATACCCTAATGTATGATAATGCGGCAAAGGTAGAAAGCACAGATCGTCCTTATCCCGGGCAGAAGATTGTTTCACCTGAAGGAATAGAACGGTCACGAGATGATTTCGCGGAAAGCTATGATGAACTCTGGACTGATGAACTGAAGAAATTCAATACGCCCTTTGTTGCCACAGCAGACGCTGACTTTGAAATACTTGATTCAGATTTTTATTTTTACCTTCTGCAGCAGCTTAAGGAAAATCCGGGCCACATTGCAGCCAGCTCTTCTTACGATGTTACCACTTATTTATACGACACCTATTCGAAACGTAATATTATTTTAAGCGAAAGAAATCATACCTGGTTTTGCATATATAGAAAGGAGGCGTTCAAGCTTAGCCAAATCTCTCACTATTATTATGAAACCGTTACCAGCGAAGGAAAAGTACTAGCATACGATTCAGCAGCCTATTTTCAACATGACCTGCGTACAAAACATCAATGTACTTTCGCCGTACCTCCAAAGGCGTTTGAAAGCTCATTCGTTCACTATGGAGCCGGGTCAAAAAATAAATCATTAAATAGTAGGAATATTCGTTTTTACAGAAAAGTATTTTTGCTTTCTACCATAGGTTTATTTTATGGAAGAGGTAACCTGGCGAAAATCTTTATAAATACATTGACAAGAAAAATAGCCGGTAAGTTGTTTTCGCGGTACCTCAACAGGTTTACAAAGGAAAGAAGTGTGTATGTTTACGATGAGGCAAATAGTTAGAAAAAGCTTTATTCGGTACTTAAAACATCGGGGTTGAAACGGAGATAAATTACTATTGGCTGCCGAGTAGATTCATCGATGAAAAATAAGCATATGTATAGAATAGCCAGAAAAACTAATTCTTTACTTCTGTAAAAGTTCTTCTGTTATGCCTGAAATTACAAAGACAATTCCCGCTTATTTATATGACAGTTTCCATTATTATACCTACTTATAATCGTGCAGACACATTAGAAATAACCCTTTCTACAATTTATCAGCAGGTGGATTTGGAGGGCGTGGAAGTAATTGTTATTGACAATGGTTCAACTGATAATACGGCTGATATATGTGCAACATTTGCAAAAGAATATTTACCTGCTTTAAAATACCAGGTTGATGCAGAACCGGGATTACTTACCGGAAGACATGCAGGCGCATCATTAGCAACCGGAGAAATTTTATGCTTTATAGATGATGATGTAGAATTGAGCCATACATGGATAAGTGGAGTTAAAGATGCGTTTAGAGATGATGAAATTCAATTAGCAACGGGTCCCTGCCTTCCTAAATATGAAGCACCTCCTCCCGCATGGTTGAATTTTTTTTGGGAAAGTATGGGTAGCGAAGGCAGATTATGTACATGGTTAAGCTTGCTTGACTTAGGTAATAATAATAAATTAGACATTCATCCTAATTATGTTTGGGGATTGAATTTCTGTATTCGAAAAACTGCTTTTTATAAATTAGGAGGATTTCATCCTGATAATATTCCTGACCATCTGCAAATGTTTCAGGGAGATGGAGAAACAGGGCTTACTCTTAAAGCTTATCGAGTAAATTATAAAGCCATTTATCATCCTCAAATAATGCTTCATCATATTATTCAATCTAAAAGACTTACGGTAGACTATTTTAAAAAAAGAGCCTTTTATCAGGGTGTTTGTAATTCTTTTACCCATCTGAAAGAAACATACCAAAACAGCAGGAAGCAGTCAACACTCACTGCAAATATTACTACGTTAAGAAGAGTATTACAAGAGGCCAAAAACAAACTGAAATTAATGTTTTTTACTCCGCAGGAAATTATGCTAATAAAGAAGGAACTTCGGCAAAAAGAACTGGAGGGATATCATTTTCACCAGCAGGCATTTAAAAGTAATCCGAAGGTTAAGAAGTGGGTGCTGCAAAAGGATTATTGGAATTATAAATTGCCGGTTTAAAACGATGCGTCGAACTATTTCATTTTATTATTCAGGCAGGACATAAACAGCATTAAAGTAAATAGTAGAAAAATTAAGTGAAAATAAATGAATACTACTATCGGGGGTAACGAACATTTATCAGAAGGGAGGCAGGGTGAAGGTGAACAGGAGTGGGATATGATTAATAAACCTAACGCTCATATTCTTGACCTTAACATCAAAGAGGTTTTGCATTACCGGGACCTGCTTTGGCTATTGGTACACAGAGATTTTGTCTCGTTTTATAAACAAACCGTTTTGGGGCCGCTGTGGTTTTTTATCCAGCCTCTTTTTACTACCATTACCTATACCATTATTTTCGGAAACCTTGCAGGGCTTTCTACTGAAGGCGTTCCTAAGTTTTTATTTTACATGGCCGGTGTAACCTGCTGGAACTATTTTGCTGATTGTGTAAATAAAACTTCTACCGTTTTTAAAGACAACTCTAATGTTTTTGGCAAAGTTTACTTTCCCAGGCTGATTATGCCCCTAAGTATTATTGTAAGTAACCTGGTTCGTTTTGCTGTTCAGATTTTACTGTTCTTTATTACACTCCTTTTTTTTGCAATTAAGAGCGGTTCTTTTCAAATTACTTCTTATGCTTTATTATTCCCTTTTTTAATTGTACAAATGGCTTTGTTAGGTTTAGGTTTAGGCTGTATTATATCATCTCTAACTACCAAGTATCGGGATCTTGTGTTTGTTATAGGTTTTGGCGTACAGTTATTAATGTATGCAACCACTGTAGTTTATCCCTTATCTGCTGTACCCGAAAAGTACAGGCTGTTAGTTGAGCTCAACCCCATGACACCTGTAATTGAAATTTTTCGTTTAGGCTTTTTAGGGGAGGGATCATTTTCGTGGACGCTGTTTGCAGTAAGTATAATAGAAACTTTCGCTATTACTGTTTTTGGTATAATTATCTTTAATAAGGTTGAAAGGAATTTTATTGATACTATTTAAAAGGGGACATAGATGGTGATATATAAGTAAATAGCGCACTTGTTTGCTTTAAATCATTTTTTGATAAGGTGAATATTTTTAGTTACAGTTACTTTAGTAATGAGAGGTAACATTAGATGATAAAAAAATTAAAGAATCTATGGCTATAGCCATTAAAGTTGAAGATTTATCAAAGGCTTACCAAATCGGACAAATAGGAACGGGAACTATTTCCCGCGATTTAGAAAGATGGTTGGCTAAGAAAAGAGGTAAAGAAGATCCCTTCCTGAGAATAGGAGAAGTTAATGACCGTACAGTTATTGGCGAAAGCAATATAGTTTGGAGTTTAAAAGATATAAATTTTGAAATACAACAGGGCGATGCAGTTGGAATAATTGGCCGGAACGGGGCAGGAAAAAGCACACTGCTTAAATTACTAAGCAAGATTACAACGCCAACTACAGGCATAGTGAAAGTGAAAGGAAGGATTGCAAGTTTGCTAGAAGTTGGTACAGGGTTTCATCCCGAATTAACAGGCAGAGAAAATATTTACCTGAATGGCGCCATTTTAGGCATGAGAAAAAAAGAGATTGATAGAAAGTTTGATGAGATCGTTGCATTCTCAGGAATAGACAGGTATATAGACACTCCGGTAAAAAGGTATAGCAGCGGTATGCATGTTCGTTTAGCTTTTGCAGTGGCAGCGCATCTTGATTCCGAAGTATTGCTTATTGATGAAGTGCTTGCAGTGGGCGATGCTGAATTTCAGAAGAAATGTTTGGGTAAAATAAATGACGTAACCTCTAATGAAGGCCGCACTGTTGTATTTGTAAGTCATGATTTAGCCGCTGTTGTAAAACTTACCAAAACCAGTATTCTCCTAAAAAATGGAACCATGTATGAAAACGGGATAACCCGGAAAGTAATCAATACTTACCTGAGTACCGACTATGAAAAAAAGACAAAATATATTGGCGGAGTTAAGGATACAGCTCCTTCCATTACACGAATTGAAGTAATAACTTCTAATCCGAATAACGTACAGGTACATGGTAAAAAACTTTCGATAGAATTTGATATAAATTTTCCAGTTGCTATTGAAGGGGCTATACTCTATTTCCAGGTGTTTAATTCTAAGATGCAGCCAATAATAAACCCCTGGTTTGAAGAAAGCAGGTTGATTAGTACTGCGGGTACAGTTACATTAGTTTGCAATATTCCCAAAACAAGGTTTTACGTTGATACTTATTCGATCACCGCACATTTGGGTGAGATTAAGGGCAAACAGCATTTTGAGTCAGTTGAACATGTTTGCCCTTTTGAGGTAAATATGTTTGAAACACACAGACAGAGCGAATGGATAAAAGATGCCTGCGCTTACATAGAAGATTTTAGTTGGGAGGTAAAAAATGATAACATGAATTTCGATGGTAAGGATTAATATTTTTATGACTGCACGCTCACTCAAATGAAATAACGCTTTTTCTATGGATTATGTAGAACAGGAGTATTGGGATAAATCGTATGAAGATTTGAGTCTGGAATTCTCGAACGATGACGATGCTCTCGTGCAACTAATAAGCAAAGTATTAAAATCGAAAGGGCCTGATAGAGGAGATGTTATAGAGTTTGGGTGCTACCCCGGCAGATTTTTAAAAGTGTTTGGAGATTTTGGGCTGTGCCTCCATGGCATTGACACTACTCCAAAGGTTACAAGTTTGTCCGCTTTTTTTAATTCGAAAGGCTATTGCGTTGGTGATTTTATCCGTGGTGATCTTTTCAAGTATTCTCCCGGAAAAAAGTTGGATATTGTTTGCTCTTTTGGGTTTATAGAACATTTTCAAAATTGGGAGGAAGTAGTTTTACTTCACTTAAAGTTTGTAAAACAAGGTGGACTAATATTTATTACAGTCCCCAATTTCCATGGTTTCTTCCAACAGCAGTTTCATCGCTTTTTTGATAAAGAAAATCTTAACCGTCATAATTTAAAAGCAATGGATGTAAAACAATGGAACGCCGTTTTAAAGAAGAACAACATTCAGTACGACATTCTTTTTGAAGGGCCTTTTGGCAATATTGAGTTTTGGGTGGATGAAGAAAAAAGAAGCAGGTTGAAAAGATTTGTACTAAGTAAAAGCCTTATTATCTTAAATCATCTTAGAAAGTTGAAATTACCTCCCTCAACAAGTTATTCCCCTTATCTGGGGTTGATTATCAAATTGAAATGATGCGTATTGGTATACTATATATATGCACGGGAAAGTATTCTATGTTCTGGAAAGACTTTTTCTTAAAGGCAGAAAAAAATTTTCTACCGGGCATGCATAAAGAATACTTTGTTTTTACAGATGCAAAACGCCTCTATTCAGATAAAATACCACGAATACATAAGAAGTACCAGGAGAAATTAGGATGGCCGTTTGATACGTTGAAACGGTTTGAAATGTTTCTGAAAGTGGAAAGTGAATTAGAAAAGTTTGATTATTTATTCTTTTTTAATGCTAATATGCGGGTAGTTGAAACTGTTGATGAAAGTTTTCTTCCGTCTAAAGAGGAAGGTTTACTGGCAGTTGAACATGCGTGGTTACATGACGCATCTCCAACAGAGTTTCCTTTGGAAACAAACCCCCAATCAAAAGCTTATATAGAACCTGGCATGGTAACGCACTATCTAATGGGTGGATTAAACGGAGGCATTTCAAGGTGTTATTTACAATTGTTCAAGGATATTAACAGGAACATTTATGAAGACCTCAGTAAAAATATTATTGCAATATGGCACGATGAATCGCATTTGAATAAATATTTGTTAGGTAAGAAGGTCAAAATTTTAGGGCCGGAGTATGGCTATCCTCAAGGGTCAGGATTGCCTTTTAAACCTAAAATTATCATATTAGAAAAAAACTGGTACGGAGGGCATGCATGGTTAAGATCTGATAAGAAAGATCTTATAGGAGATAATCTGATTTATTTAAAATTATTTATTAAGAAATTGTTGGGAAGGTGATAATAATACAAATACAAGGGGGCTTGGGAAACCAAATGTTCCAATACGCTTTAGGGCTTCACGTATCAATTAAATTTTCCGAACCTTTATACTTCGACTTAACCGATTACAGGCAGCAACAGTTACGAAAGTTTGAATTGAATGTTTTTGGGATTGATAATAAAGAAGTAAATGCTGCTACCCGGTTTTACTATAATGGCCTTATTAAAATAATAAACCTTACTGGTATAAAATACAAAAACGTCTTCAGCGAAAAATCTTTTGCCTTTGATGAAAAAGTTCTTAAAACTCCTTACCCGGTTTATTATAATGGCTTCTTTCAATCTTATAAATATTTCGACAACATTTCTTCAGAGGTTAGAAAAAGACTCTCTTTCATTTATCCCTTAGATCAGGCGAATCAATTGATTGTTTCTCAAATCACGGCATCCAATTCTATAAGCCTTCACATAAGACGGGGCGATTATGTCTTTTGGGAAAAATTTAATTCATCCCATGTTTTATGTGGGTTAGATTATTATGAAAAGGGTATTGAGCATATACAGCAAAAGACAAAAAATTGCAGGTTTTTTATTTTTTCTGATGATCCTAAATGGATACGGGCGAACATGAAATTTGATTATGTTTTAATAGAAGGAAACGTTGGAGAGAATAGTTGGAAGGATATGTATTTAATGAGTTTATGTAAACATCATATTATTGCTAACAGTACTTTTAGCTGGTGGGGTGCGTGGTTGAATCCTTCAACAGATAAAATTGTTATTGCTCCGCAAAAATGGTTTGGGAACGAGACGAATGAAGAAATGAAAGACTTATGTCCCCCTGAATGGATACGAATGTGAAAACTATTAATAGCTGTTAATTGCCTCTGAGATATACATAATATCCTCCTTAGTATGCGAAAAAGATATTGGCAGGCTCAGCGTTGTTTTGTGTATCTCCTCTGAGATGGGGAAAGTACTGTGTGCGAACATTTCCCTGTAAGCAGGTTGTAAATTAGGAGCGATAGGATAATGAATTTCAGTTTTAACCCCTTTTTTTAATAAAAACTCTTTTAGATCATCGCGTGTTGCACATCTTATATTATAAATATGAAAGACTTCTTCGGTATTTTTTTGTGTAACGGGTAAAACTACTTTTGGATTGCTTATTAGTCGTGAGTATAATGACGCCAGTTGTGCTTTATGTTCATTTATTTCAGTTAAATGTGAAAGCTTTATTCTCAAAAAAGCAGCCTGCAACTCATCTAACCGCGAATTGATGCCTGTAAATTGATTATAATATTTCTGTTGAGAGCCATAGTTGCGCAGGGCTTTTATTTTTGCAGCCATTTCCTTGTCATCGGTAACTATTGCTCCTCCATCTCCTAATGCTCCTAAATTTTTAGTGGGATAAAAACTAAATGCACCAAACATTCCCCATGTTCCAACTTTTTTTCCTGCATATTTTGCTCCATGTGCCTGGGCACAATCTTCAATCAGGAAGAGATTATATTGTTCGGCAAGTGCTGATATCTTATCCATTTCGCACGGCTTTCCATAAAGGTGAACAACCATAATTGCTTTCGTTGCCGCGCTAATATTCCTTTCTATCAATTTAGGATTTATATTATAAGTGTCAATCTTTGGTTCTATAAGTACGGGCTTAAAACCAGCATTAACGATGCTTAGGATAGTAGCAATATAGGTATTAGAGGGAACGAGAACTTCACTGTCCTTAGGCAGGTCTAATGCAATTAGCGATAAGTAAAGTGCATCGAGGCCTGAGGCTACGCCAAGACAATATTTACTTCCGCAATATTCAGCAAATTCTTTTTCAAAAAGCTCTACTTCTTCGCCAAGTATGTATCTGCCCTTATCAATAACACGATCAAAAGCTTGCTTAAACTTACTTTCAAATTTGCTATTTGATTTTTTTAAGTCTTCATATTCAATCATAGTGGTTACTGATAAAGCTTTTTCTAATTTCAGGAATACTAATACGGCGCAAATATGTAATCTTTATCATCGTAAAGTGTGGAAGCAAGCACCATCAGAATAGCATCGGAGGTAAACTGATCCATATAATGCCAGTCTTGAGCATCAATAACAAGGCATTTTGAAGGGCTATCTAAATAATAGTAATCCTCTTTATCGCCGGTATTACAATATATACGGCAAGAGCCCTGTAAACATATAGCTGCCTGCAAAGTAGTTTTATGCCTATGACCGCCGCGCACCGAAGAGTCGACACCATAGATATAGAATATCCGTTTTATACTAAAGGGAACAACTTTTTCTATTACAGTTAAATTTCCTCTTGTATCAGTAAAAGTATTAAGACAAAGAAGCTCGGCCATTATATAAAGATAACTTTTCAGATTTTTATGGATGGTAAACCTTTGATTCCTTATTAAAACATACAGAACGTTCTTTAAGAAATCATTCCTGTTTTTAGAGTGATAAAAAACAATTTGGTTTATATAAGAGCCATATAAATAATATTACTGATGCTACCCGGCAGTTGTTATACCAATGTTTAGAAGTGGGGTGCTTGTATTTTAAATTGTATTTCTAAAAGCAGACACACTACCTTACTAAGATGCATCTGTTTTTCTTGCAATTATAAAAATAGAACTTCTGAAGGGCTTGCGATGAATATGTATTTTACCAACTTGAATGTTTATTAAATACTCTATTAGAGGAAAAGGTGGCGGCTTCACAAGCATTCCTTCTGTGCCGCATCCGGCATCAAGTATATGTGCGCTGGAAGGATATGAGAACTCCGTTATTTTTTTATTGTAGAAGTATGCAGGTTCCTATATCACCATAATTCTTTTTCGCATCTCGCCATCGCCTCATATTCATACTGCTTTCCTGGCATATTCCGGCGTAATTATGGTCTCAGTATAAGTGTCTAAGTTTATTTTCTTTTTTATGGTGTATTGCGGACTGTTATTTAAAGCCATAAGAATTTTGCCAATATATTCTCCTAATAAACCTATTACAACAAACGTTACTCCTACAGAAAAGAGCATCATGATAGTAATAAAGGTCCATCCTGGTGTAAGGTTTTTAAGAAAAAGCTTTTCATAAATAATATACAACGTGGTAATGAACGAAACGATAGAGATTATAATTCCCGAAACAGTAACAATACGTAAAGGCTTATAGGAAAAGTTGATAAAAATATTGAGATAAAGAGAAAGCAACTTTCTTATAGTATAATTAGATTTTCCATGCTTTCGATCATCATGTTGAACCTTTTCTGAACCTATATTGCCTGTGCATCTTAAAATTAAAGCATCTATATAAGGGAAAGGTCCTTTGTAAGAAGTAATATCTTCAACAATTTCTTTACTGATAACCTTGAAACTTGAAAGATATAAACCAGGAGGTTTACCTATTAAATATGTTGCACACTTATTGGTGATAGAGCTGCAAAAATTTCTGAACAAAGAGTGCTGCTTAACTTCATACTTAGCATAAACTACATCAAACTTATATTTTTTTGCTTTATGTAAGAGGGCAATAATTTCGGAAGGAGGATTTTGCAGATCATCATCGATAATCGCAATATAACTTCCGGTGCAATAGTTAAGGCCGCAGATTACAGCATTATGCTCGCCCATGTTTTTTCGCAATGAGATAAATTTAACCCTGTCATTTTCTCTTGCAAGATTTTCACAAATGGTTTCGCTATTATCCCTGCTCGCATCATTAACAAGTACAATTTCCGGATTATAAGGATCCAACAGATCTAATAAAGAATACACCAGAGCTTTAATTGTAACCTCACTGTTATATACAGGAATTACTACGGATAATTTCATATCTAATTTCTTAAAAAGTCTAAATAATCAGGGCAAACACGTCGTTTTCAAGAAAGTTGGGCGGTCAAGGTATGGAATTTTTTTAATGTATTCTATTTATTCATTAAGGTTTTTTTAAGGTTTGAGTTGGAAGCATAAAAACTTATTAAAGGCGTTGAGTTAATCAAATAAAACTTTCTCTATCTAATCATCAGGTCAAATTACTGATTTAATAAACTCACGCATATATCTTTATAGTAGAAGCTCTCAAAAATAGAATGAAAGTCAGTAAATCTTACTTAACGTGGATGTTCAACAAAGGATGCTAAAAAAGCCGGAGCTGTTAATACTTTTGGGAGGGTTAGTTACTCAGATAGTAATAATAATTATTTTCAGCAGGTTTCCATTATATGACGAGCCTTATTATCTTCATAATGTTGCGTTATTGCATGAATACGGTTTAAGTATAGCTTACCTTATGCATCATGAAGGATCAGCAGGACCTCTATATTCTGTTCTTCATTATCTACTTGAGCCTATTACTCATTTACGCATGCCTTATATAAGATTAGTAAATATTAGCCTTATGATATGCACTATTTATTTTCTTGGCCGAACGTTAAAGCTGCTGCATTTTTCAGGCAGTTATGCTTTATGTGTTTTGGCAATACCAATGACTTATATTATCAGCGGATTAGCGCTTACAGAAATACCTGCAATGTTCTTTTTTTCAGCAGGTATTTATTTAATAATAAAAATATCTTCTAATCATACGCCATACTCAGCGGCTATTATTTATTCGCTGGCAGGTGGAATATTCATGAGCTTTGCAATCCTTGGCAGGCAACCTTACCTTCTTACATTGGCAGCTCTCCCCATTCTATTCTGGAATAAGAAAAACTATCTTAGAAGCGGCTTCCTGTTAATACTTACTATAGTTGCTTCCCTTGGCTTGCCTTGCTATATTTTTTATTTATGGAATGGACTTGTGGCACCCCCGGATTCGAATGTTTATGAGGGCCTTGCCATGGAAGGGATCTTATACCGGCCAGAGTTTTTTCTATTATGCCTTGCCTACTTTTCAATTATTTTTATAATAATTGCTCCCGGCCTTTTTGTTTTACCAAACAGAAGAGAAAGACGGCTTTTACTTTTACTATTTATATTTCTTTTAGCAGTAAATTATCATTTTGAGGTAATCAGGTTCTTACCTATAAGGGCCGTAATAATTAAAATAATTCCGGCCAAATACATTCAGACAACGGAAGTACTGTGTGGCACAGGTCTTGTCCTCCTGGGAATGTATTTTATAACTACGTTACTCAGGCAACTGCATAAGAAGGCTTACCCAAAAGAACTTGTTTTTTATTCATTTGCATCTTTACTAATTGCTATTTCTTGTATGAAAATCACGTGGGGTTTTAGTTCGAGGTATGCAGCTCAGGCAATACCAATGCTAATTCCGATTGGAGCCTATTTTTTTAAGAGAAATAATACCAGTGTTTATAGGATAATGGCAGGAGTAATTTTGGGTTTAATTTCTTTTGCTTCTTATGTAATTGCATAGATTGATAAACTTTAATATCCCTGCTAATAAGGAGCTTTTAAACGAATTACTCTTTTACCTCGTTCCAGGTTTTAAATAAAATATCCGGAGCATGGCGGTCGGCAGGAACTTCTATTAATGCTGCGCATTCTTTCCAATGCTGCTGCATTTGATGTGGCAAATCCTGATAAAGCCTTGTTCCTTCAGTTTTCCACGCAATCATTTCATCGCTAACCCGTTTAATTATTTTGCCCGGGTTACCTACAATAAGGCTTCTTGAAGGAATTTTTTCATCAGCTTTTATAAAAGCTAAAGCGCCTACAATCGTCTCGTCTCCCAACTCTGCATTATCCATAATAACGGCATTCATTCCAACGAGACAATTACGGCCAATAGTTGCACCATGTATAATTGCTCCATGCCCAATATGTGCTCCTTCCTTTAAAACAACAGTAACTCCCGGAAACATATGTATCGTACAATTTTCCTGAACATTACATCCATCTTCAATAATTATACTACCCCAATCTCCGCGAATAGCGGCACCTGGTCCTACGTATACATTTTTACCAATGATAACATTGCCTGTGACTGAAGCCTGCGGATGTATAAAGGACGAGGGATGCACCACTGGTGTAAAACCTTTGAATTCGTAAAACATAAAAAGATCTGTGATGTTAGTTATACTAAAATGAGTACAGGTTACGAAGTAAGAAATAAAAAAATGAATATCGTTTCAATTATTATTCAGACTTATAGTTCACTTTGTGACCCTCAATAAGGATTTGATTAACTTAAAAATTAAAAGAGAATAGTATTTTTGGTGCAAAATCATTTCTGCACTAACTTTTGATTTAAAGCAATAAGGCATTAACTAATAGCTGAGCAATGAACACTTACGGTAAGCATTTTAACTCTTATAATTCGCGTAGCTTTCTCATCCCGGCTGTTTCATCTGGTCTAAAGTCACAATTAAAATTTATGCTCTTAAAAAATATCAGTGTTTTTATTCTTGTAATTATTTTATTCGCTTTTACTCAATGCAGTCAATCGCAGCAGAAAGAGGATAATAAGGATAAAAATAAGGGACGGGAACATACCAGTAGTTTCGAAAGCCCTCCAGGTTACGACCTGAACAATCCTTATAAAGTTAACTTACGAACAGAGCTCGACGAGATTTCAGGAATTCAATATTATGCTAAAGACACCAGCATTTTTGCCGTTACCGACGATAAGGGTTCGCTTTACAAAATTCATCTTTCAGGTAATCTTGCTATAGAAAAATGGAAGTTCTCGAAAGGCCAGGACTATGAGGATCTGTCTTTGGTTGACAGTACCTTTTATGTTTTGGCAAGTAATGGAAATATTACGGCCTTTAAATTCTTACTATCCGAAGGTTTGCTTACTGATACTTATAGCTTAAACAAAGGCGGAAAGAACGAATTTGAAATTTTATACTCCGACACCGCAGCAGGTAAATTGGTAGCGATATGTAAGGATTGCGAAAACGACACAAAAAAAGCAGTAACAGCCTACTCCTTCGACCCGAAAAGTAAGACATTTGCAGGCACGCCTTTTTTTACTATAAACTCAGAAGAAATAGCAGACAAAGGCGGCATGGATAAGATTAAATTTAAGCCTTCAGCTGCAGGCATTAATCCAAAAACTAATGAGCCTTTTATTATTTCTTCTATTAATAAAGCCCTGGTAGTAATG
>MWYU01000300.1 GCA_002050375.1 Chitinophagales bacterium 62-2 | reverse complement strand
ATCCATCGACCAACTTCGTTTTTATATTGCTTTGCCAATACTCTTGCTATTTGAGAAATGTGGTCAAGATCGTGTACTATCCAGGTAGAAAGTAATTGGGATAAAGTCACCTCTCCGAATGTTGGATGCACTCCTGTTTTTTTCAAATCTCGTTCTGTAATATTCAAACTTTTCAACCTTTTTATATTGGCATTTCTTACTTCTGCAAAGTCACTCAAAAGTTGTTTCAACGTTTTCCCTTTGCTATTTTCAAATTGGGCAAATCTGTCGAAAGGTTGAAATTGCTTTTCTGCATTGTCTGATAATATTAGTTCTGCTCTTGTTAGCCAATCTGTTTTGTCTCCATGAATTAAATGCCCAATTACATCATATGCACTCCAGGTCTCTCCACCTTCGTTGTTTGATGTCCATTCGGCAGAGAGGCTCTGAAGTAAGTTTTGGAGAACAATCGGCGTTCGCTCCAAAATCTCTATTGATTGGTGTATGGAGAATTTCATCTTGTAAAGCAATTAATGAGTCGTTTAAATTAGTTGCTACATGCATTCAATCGTTCTTGTCTTCTACTTTTTTATGGAATTTATATGGTGTTCTGTATTGATGATTGTAAAATAAAGCATCTCTCTTGCTGTCATCTTACCCGAAGCAGGATGTGGACATAACCGCACTTTAGTGTAAACGATCCTGAATTGATGGTTCTTTAAAATTATATTTACCGGTTACTCTTAATATAAGATCAACTGTTTGTTGTGGTTGATCCCATTGAGGGAAGTGTCCACAGTTGTTGAACCAGTTGAACTGAGCATCAGGAAAAAGTTCCAATGCTTTCTTTGCCTGTCCGGGAAAGCAAACTCTATCTTGTCTTCCCCAACCAATCAGCAGCGGTTGCCCAATAGAACCAGCAGGGCAGCCTTGCTGCTTTTCTCCATAAGCGAGGTTGTAAAGCAATTCGTCAAATACCGGCGAAGCAGCATAGCTATGCAATTCGTCGGATGCAACTTTAGGATGTAATCGCCAGGGATGAGCAGAGAACTGGGCAAAGAGTAACGTTCTGCTGATCGTGTTTTGAGTTAAGGCAGGTATAAGACCTAATGAATGAATTAACCGGATCAAACGAATTGAAACAGCTATAGAACCAAAGAAGAAATGTGTCTGAATACCGTCCCAAAATCCACCCGGATCAAGGGATACAACGCTTCCTAAAATATTGCCTCTTCTTACCAATTCTAATACGAGCCTTGCACCCATTGAACTTCCTACAGCATCAATACCGGTGAGTCTATTGTGATCCAAGAAATCCGTAACAGCATTTGCAAGCGTTGCAATTGATGTCTCGCCATGTAAGGGAGCTGTTTTACCAGAACCAGGCAGGTCAATGGCTATGACTTCTCTTTGTTGTGCAAGACCTTGAAGAACAGGTGACCATGACCTCCAACTACCACCTATTCCATGAATGAGCAAAAGTGGCTTACCGTGACCGAAACGGATGTGGTTCATTTGCATAAGGGAATGGTATTAAGTTAAGAATAGCATCTATAATTGGGCCATTAATGGTGCTACACTTGTGATAACAAAGGCAGCAGTTTCTAAAATAGCAGACGCAGGCGGGCTTTTCAGTTGCGTCCAGAGTCAGAGACATAAGGAGAGCAGCGGTCAATCTACGGAGAGCAGGGGGAAGTAGGAATTAGCGATCTTCGAACTTAATTTATTTTCCAGTCAGGTCTAATATAGTGGCAGGTATAACCGCCCCGATGCTTTTGCAAGTAATCCTGGTGTTCGGCCTCAGCATTCCAAAAATCTCCAACAGGCGCTACTTCTGTTACGATGGTGCCCGGCCATTTTTTTGACGCTGTCATTTCTGCTATCAATTCGCTGGCAACTTTCTTTTGTTCTTCGTTCGAATAAAAAATAGCTGATCTATATGAAGTCCCTCTATCGTTCCCCTGCCTGTTGCGCGTGGTAGGATCATGTATTTGAAAAAAGAATTCCAACAGTTTTCTGTAGGTTAATATTTCTGCATCGAAAGTTACTGAAATGGCTTCGGCATGAGTACCATGATTGCGGTAAGTTGCATTGGCAACATGACCGCCGGTATACCCGACAACAGTATCTGTTACACCAGGCATATCTCGTATAAGCTCCTCTACCCCCCAAAAGCAGCCGCCTGCAAGAATGGCCTTTTCAATTTTCATAATACTTTGTTTTGGTTTCTTCAGTAAAATTAATTGAAATTCTCTCCTAAGGTGCGTAAGTACGATGTCGAATTTTAAAAGAAAAGCTTTTGTGATAAACTAATGATCTGTTTCTTTATATGTTACCGATTGTAGGAGATGGTCGCGAATACCTCGATCATTATAGCAATAGTTTTAAATCTTGAACTCTTACTGAAGTTGCACCAAATTTCTAAAGTGTTGCTTGTCGTTTTGTATTACTACTTGATAACTTCCTTTTGGTAAACCCGCTGGCAGTTTAATGGTTGTAGCAAAAGAAGCTGAAGTAACAGCAATAGATTGGCTATATATTTTGAGACCTGCGAAGTTATAGATATTAAGAGTATACCTGCCGGCTGCATTAGTAATTTGCAGGTTCATGCTTTTATTTATTGCAGGATTAGGGAATATCAATAAGTTGGGAATTGAGTTTTCACTTGATAATTTTATAATATTACTAAATTGAATACTGCCTGTGAGACTAATTGATTTTATCCTGTAATAAGCAGTTCCTTTAAGTATTTTATTATCTGTCCAACTATAGTTTTTAATATTAGTACTGTTGGTTTTCGGCTGTACCGAACCCACCGTTGTAAACTGAACGCCATCTTCAGAACGTTCTATTTCGTACCGCCTTAAGCTTTCTTCGGCAGTGGTTTTCCAATCAATTGTAGCCAGGTTATTTTTAATTGATCCATTTGTTGACAGAAATGACAGAGGCAAAACAATTCCTCTGCTACATACCCGTTGAAAAGCAGTTTCTCCATCAGCTACAGGTATTCTTCCTAAATATTGAACCTCGCAGTTTGTGTTGGTTGATACTTTAAAAGTCCAGGTTGTTGCATAAGTACAACCAGCGGGGCAATCGCCACAACCATTTCTATATCTTAATATGATTCCATCAGGATCATAAGAAACAATAATACTATTGCCGTCACCAATATAATTATTGTCTGCTCCTGGTGCTTGTACGCCGGTTATTGCAGCAAAACGACCTCTAAGTACAATAATGTTTAGGGGAGCAGGACTTGTTATCACAAAGTTGCCTGTAGGGTTAGAAGAAGGCATCACTTTTAGGTTATACCGTTGAACAAGAAAATTGATTGCTGTGTTCGAAGTATTGTAATAGTTGCCGCTTATCCAATCATTATAAAAATTTGCACTGCTACTTACATTTAGATAAAGAGTGCGTAATCTATAGCTTATCCATGTCCCTCCGACATTCTGCCCAACAGACCTTGCAATGCCATTTAAGATATGCAGTGAATCTGCTTCATATTGAATTGTAGGATTAAAATTCCTGAAGCCGAACATATTCATTATGGTATCCTTTAAGGGCGTCCATGGCATATTTTGAATAGCATAAATGGCTTTTGCAATAGAATCCTGGTATGGAGCAGGTATTTCAACACTATCCTTATAAGGAGACTGAATTTCTGTAACATGGGCAAGTGCTAATCGGGTACTTCAAACAGGGTTTGTTCATCAGTCCATTCATGATCTTTTATTTTACCGCGGATTATTCTTGTCATTCCCGCCGCATCTCTATCCTGGAGATTTCCGTTTTCATGACTAT
>MWYU01000401.1 GCA_002050375.1 Chitinophagales bacterium 62-2 | reverse complement strand
GCCATAGTGAGCGCGACTGGAACTTCTACGCGGGTCCTATTTCAGAAGGCACATTTGGAGGTGGTGGCGAAAAGTTTGGAAAAGAAATAGGGTTTCCGGGTAGTATATATTCAAAAAATATAACACCCCATGCATTACATAACTGGACTGACGGGGAAATATTCAGAGCAATAACCAGCGGTGCGTCCAAAGATGGTAAAGCCCTTTTCCCTTTAATGGGTTATCCCGCCTACGGTAAAATGGATAGAGAAGATGTTTATAGCATTATAGCTTATATGCGCACACTGCCCGCCAATAAAAATGAAGTGCCCGCGAGAGAACTTGATTTCCCTTTAAATTTTCTTGTAAATACAATGCCTTCAAAAGCACCTTTATCTGTGCGGCACGACACTAATAATGCGGTAGCATATGGACAATATCTTGTTACAATAGCCAGGTGCGTAGAGTGCCATAGCAAAGAAGATAAAGGATCGGTAATTGCCGGAACAGAATATGGAGGAGGCCGTGAATTTGCTTTCCCCAATGGTACGAGTTGCTACACGGCAAACATTACTCCTGATAAAGAAACAGGCATCGGTAGCTGGACCAAAGACGCTTTTATTCAACGCTTTAAACAATCTGTCGATAGTGCTAATAATCGCAGGCCCGTAGGTAAAAACGATTTCAATACTGTTATGCCCTGGCTTATGTATGGAGGAATGACATCAAAAGATCTATCTTCTATTTTCGACTATCTGCAAACTGTAAAGCCAATCAAAAATAAAGTACAGCTTTTTGTCAGAAAGTCTTAGAAATGTTGATCCAACAATATCAGGAAGTTCACTACTTACAAATTCCGCGGAACATGAAGAACAAGTGATTGATCTGCCTCATGACAATCCCGATTAATAAAATCTCTCCGTCCTCAAAATTAATACTGAACTATTAAATTCATAAGACCTGGAATAAGCTTTAAATAACTCCTTCAGTCTCTGCTCTTGAAACTGCACAAATAACAAAGGAAAGATGGCTAACGTAACGATAAGAAAAAGCCATTTTCTTAATTTGAAAGTTCTCATAATAAGTAATGTTATAAATTTTGTAACACGTTTATCAGGAACAAGATTAGATAACTATTATTTTCTGTTGAACGTTATGTGATGAAAAGCACGAAAAATGTGACAAACCCTTAACCAAAGCTTTCTAAGAGTTATTGTAGCAGTGCATAATCACAAGGAGCAATAGACTTAATTACAAGTGCAGGAGCTAAATAACGTTAGGGTTGGAAAATATAGCAAAGTATTCCATCACAATTTCTTACCGTTTCATCACTTTCTTAAAGTTTTATTACGGCTATAATCTACCATTGCTGTATTAATGTAATACGATGAAAGATTTTATCAACAAGCCCTCCAACTTTAATAGGCTTGAATTTTGGGCAGTTACTACCATTTTTGTTTTTGTGGTGTTTTTTCATATTTCCGACGCTATTGGTAATAATTGGGCTTCTGCCAAAGATTCTTATGATCAGTCGAGCGTTACTTTTCGCACTTACTTTTTCCCCAGGCTTATCCGATACATTATTCTTTACCTGGCGTTTGTGTTATTAAGTTTTACAGTAGTTCCCAAACTGGCAAATAAGAAGTATTTATTCCAGAACATTCTTTTAATCATCCTAACGTATGCGGTAGTGAGTGTGGCTTTTGGCATTACAGACAGCTACTTAAAAAGCTACCTGTTTAATAAATATAAAAATGAGCAGCTTACTTACAATACTATTTTTCAGAACAGTTTCCTTTATGCCTCGTGGCTCATGCTAATGTTTGCCTTTTACTCGGTAATCAAATATTTTGGCCTCTATCTTTTGTCCCGGTCAGAAGTTCTTCAAACGAAATATAAATTCATAACTCCGGGCGGTCTTGTTGCATTTGTTTTGTGGTTATTGGTTCTGTTCATTTTAATAATAGAAAAAACAGAAAGAGGAGTAACTGCAGTTGGCGCATTAGTGCCGCCATTGTCAATCATTTTTTATTGGTATTCCCTGTATTCCCTCATCCCCAAGTCGCTGAACAAAAAGAAACCGTTTATGCGGTATATAGGAAAAGCACTTCTCGTGTTGCTCATCTCAATTTTACCGGTATGGCTGTTAGCAATAATTCTAGTACATGATGATGGTGGAGCCTTTGCCATTAGTTTTTTTTATGCCGCTGTCCAGTTATTTATAATAGCGCCCTTTTCATGGGTGATTTTTAGACGTCAAATGAAGGGTAATGAAGAATTATATGTCTTGAAAAAAGAATTGGGACGTTCGAATGCAAACCTCGATTTACTCCGGTCGCAAATTAACCCGCACTTTCTTTTTAATGCGCTAAATACTATTTACGGTACTGCTATACAGGAAAAAGCGGAACGTACAAGTGAAGGAATTGAAAAGCTGGGCGATATGATGCGTTTCATGCTTCAGGAAAACATGCAGGAGAAGATATCTTTAGTACGTGAAATAGAGTACTTAAATAATTATATTGGCTTACAAAGATTGCGTACCGATCCTAATCCTATAATAAAAATTGAAGAGGTAATTGAGCAGGAGGTACATACTACCCAAATCGCGCCCATGTTATTAATTCCTTTTGTTGAGAATGCGTTTAAGCACGGCATTAGTTTCAGAGAGCCGTCGCATATAAAAGTAACATTAGAGGTTAAGGATAATTCGCTCTATTTCGACGTATATAACAGTAAGCATGCAAGGGTGGAAAACGATCCGGAGAAGGATAAGAGCGGCATCGGGTTGAACAATGTAAAACAACGACTACAGCTTTTATATCCGCGCAAACATGAATTGATCATTCGTGAAACCGGTAAAGAATTTTTTGTCCATCTTACAATCCAGTTATCTTAGTTAATCGAAATTGTAGCCTACCATTATAATGAAAGCAATTGCAATTGATGATGAACCGATAGCTTTAGAAATAATAAAGTCTCATGCTTCCAAAGTTCCTTATCTCGATCTTAAAGCGGAATTTACCGACGCCTTTAAAGCCCTCGAGTACCTACAGAAAGAGAGCGTAGATTTAATATTCCTCGACATAAAAATGCCTGATATTTCAGGCATAGATTTTTTTAACAGCTTGAGCAAAAAACCTCTCGTAATATTTACCACTGCTTACACTGAACATGCGGTTACAGGTTTCGAAATGGATGCCGTGGATTACCTTTTGAAACCATTTTCGTTAGCGCGGTTTATCAAAGGTTGCAATAAAGCTTTTGAATTATATAATGCGCGAAGCACTAGTGAACCGCTGGATTATCTATACGTTAAAACGGGATATGAACAGCTTAAAGTTTTATATGAGGACATCCTTTATTTAGAAGCGGCAGGAAACTACGTAACTTTTGTTTTAAAGGATAAAAACATCCTTTCGCGCAGTACTATCATAGAAATAATAAATCTTCTTCCTTCCGGTAAATTTGTTAGAATTCATAGGTCATATCTTGTTGCAATCAATAAAATTGATAAGATTGAAAGGCACCAGGTAACAATAAACAATAGTAAGATACCCGTAAGTGAAGCTTATAGTCAAGACCTTGCTGCTGCTTTTAAAAAATGATCTATACTAAGATTGATGTGAACCAGCCAATAAAGCGTTCTCACGGCTTCGTTACACATGCTTATTTTAATCGTTCTGCTTAATCTATAATGCCTGACCGAAGAAGGCAAAGTCCTGGTAAAACCTTAGGGTATTCGTGTCTTCGTGATTCCAGTTACTTTTAAAAGTTACCATAGAATTTTATCGCAGGCTTTATGC
>MWYU01000490.1 GCA_002050375.1 Chitinophagales bacterium 62-2 | reverse complement strand
ATTATTACCTAATATAGTTACTCCAAACATAGGCGATCCCTAAATTTTTTTGCGATAAAGATATTATCAAAAAGGCAAAGTATTTCTTAGGCATGCAATAGCCTACATAATATTGCATACATACCTTGACCTATAATTTTCGCGTTATAAATTATAGGAGTTGTCAAATTAGCGTTACTAATTTTTTAAAATGCATTTGGGATATTTGATGGTGTATATTCAATTGCCTAAACGGCCTTGAGCAGTTTAGATACAACCTTATAAAGTCAATTACCACCGCCAAAGGCGGTGGCTTGAAGGTTAAGCCCAAAGGGCTAAAAAAGTTCCGGCTGGTTGAAATCATTTTGGTCACGCTCCTCTTTACGTTCCTCTTCTTCCTGATATTTCACATATCTCTTTATCATTTCTTCATTCAGTCCAACCGTATTTACAAAGTATCCCCTTGCCCAAAAGTGGTTCCCCCAATAGGGTTTCTTTTTCAACATCGGATAAGTCTTGAACATCTTTATCGCTATCTTCCCCTTTATTGTTCCCATATATGTTGAAACCGATACTTTAGGAGGTATGCTTACCACAACATGAACATGATCCGACTGTACATTCAGTTCTATTACTTCACAACCTAACCACTCACTTAGTTTCCTTATATCCTGATCTACTAACCTTCCTACTTCTCCAGTCAATATACGAAACCGGTACTTCGGTACCCAAACAATATGATAATCACATTTGTATACTACATGAGCTTGCTTCTTATATTTACTCATCCATCAAAGTTAATCATACGGCATAGCCCTAAGTACATAACCACCGCCAAAGGCGGTGGATTTTTAAGGTAGATTAAAGTAGCAGTAAGATTGGTATTGTTTGCAGTTATTTCCTGCGGTGCAAAACCTATACTCGTTATCACCAGGGTTGCCCCTTTGGGCACCGTAATAGTAAAGTTTCCGGCAGCATTTGTTGCTGCACCTTTACTCTGGCCTTTAACTACTACAGATGCACCTGCAACAGGTTCACCGGTAGCAGTGGTAACTTTGCCCGTCACCCGGGTTTCCTGTGCTAATGCCAGCAGTCCTGTAATAGACAGCACCAGCAAAAAAAGGAGCTTTCTCATAAATTTATTTTGGTTAAGTATTTACAGAATCTGCTTCAAAACAAAGATTGCCGTTACCCCTTGCCTCTAATAGAGAGAGAACATACATAAATAAATGCTGCATTTATTTCATCCTATTTATTTAATGCCTTTTTGCGTTGAATCCTCTAATGTTTTCCAAACCTGGTATAAACCTCTTGGCACATGAAAACAACCTTTCCATTTTCCGCCTTTTAAAGAAAGCAGCACCTCACCTCTGCGGTTAAGATAACCAAACCACTCGCCATGTTTGGAGTCTTTAAAATGTTGCCAGGTGTACTGGTGTACTTTTATAAACCACTCCCTGCAACGCTCATTACCGGTAAGCGTATAACCTTTTGCAAGTGCTACCAAAGCTTCTACATGTACCCACCAAAGTTTCTGATCCCATTCTAATTGTTGTGGCGGATACCCCTTAACATCCAGGAAATAAAAGATGCCTTCATGTTCTTTATCCCACCCATATTCTAAAGTATCAAGCATAATATTACATGCTTTTGATATCAATGCATCATCACCAATTCTTTTTCCAAGGTCCATGATAAACCACATGGCTTCTATAGCATGACCCGGATTTAAAACACGGCCTTCAAATGAATCACAAAAGCTTCCATCTTCGTACACGTTTTCTAAAATAAGCCCTAACCCAGGCTGATAAAAAACATCCATCACTTCCTGTACGACAGCCGGAATAAATTCATTAACTCTTTCGGCGCCTAATAAGTGCTCTAATTCAATTGACAAGTTGCACAGTATCATGGGAAGTGCAAAGTTCTTAAGGTTTCTTGTTCCGGGACAGGCTTTATTGTATTTGCCTTTCCAGTTATGTTGTCGTTTTAATATGCTTGCAAAAGTATCGAGGGCAATCTTTTTATAACGATCATCAGGCAATGCTTTATCTAAAGAAGCAAAGGCCATAGTTGCAAAGCAGTCGCTGAAAATATTATAAGGTTGTACCAGTGGTTTGCCATCAGCCGTTAGAGAAAAATACCAATTGCCCTCTTCATCTCTGCCGTATTTCTCCATGAAGCCAGCACCATGCAAAGCCATATCGAGCCACTCCTGCTTTCTCTCTACATTATTATACATATAACTGAAGCACCAAACTTCCCTCCCCTGCAACCACATAAACTTATCTTTATCATATACCTTGCCTTCACGCGTTAAACAGGTAAAATAGCCGCCGTTTTCTTCATCTTTACTGTGCTGAAGCCAAAAGGGAAGAATATTATTTAATAACTCATTTTTATATTGTGAAGCATACGAACCTAATGCATCAGGGGCTTCAAAGGATTTAACGGAAGCAGTTTTGGTTGTATTCATTTTTGAAGAAGTAGAAGTAATTAAACACTAAACTTGCATTTTTTTAACAAACTACACAAAATACTTTTTTTTTAAAAAAACAATATTTTCTAATTAATAAACCCTGATAACAAAAACCGATATGGCTATACTTTCAGCACAACAATCCATCACTTCAGACTCTGTTGATTATAAAACCCATAATTATACTCCTGCACTTATTTCGCTGGCGGTGCTTTATTTTATGATGGGTTTTATAACATGCCTTAACGATACACTTGTTCCCTTTTTTAAAAAAGGGTTTTCATTAAATTATTCTCAGTCTTCATTAGTGCAATTTTATTTTTTTCTTACCTACGGTATCATGTCTATTCCCGCAGGAAAAATTGTAGAGCGCATAGGTTTTAAAAAGGGAATGGTATTAGGTTTCTTTATAGCAGCTCTTGGAGCTTTACTATTTTATCCTGCTTCGGTCTGGCATCAATACTATTTATTTTTAGCAGCATTATTTATTGTAGCAATTGGCATTGTATTGTTACAGGTTGCAGCTAACCCCTACATTACAGTATTGGGTCCCGCTAAAACTGCCTCTTCGCGGTTAACGTTAATACAAGGTGTAGGATCCATCGGAACAACAGCGGCGCCACTTTTTGGTGCATCCTTAATTCTGTCTCGCCTGCAGGCATCCAATGCTCCGAGTGAAGCCGTAAGATATCCTTACCTCGGTATTGCAGCTTTGTTAATAGTGATTGCAATAGTTGTTTCAAGATTAGCATTGCCTGTTATTAAAATTTCACCAAATTCTTCAACGCCTGCAGAAGAAAGAGTAAAAAGTATTTTTTCTTTTCGCAACTTAAACTTCGGACTGATAGGGATTTTTATGTACGTAGGTGCAGAGGTTTCTATTGGCACTTTTCTTACAAACTATATCTCCGATACCTTAAACGTCACAGTAACGAATGCAAATTCTTATGTAGCTTTTTATTGGGGAAGTATGTTGGCAGGGCGTTTAATTGGCTCATATATTTTAAAGCTGGTAAAACCTTCTTTGGTGTTAAGTTTTTGTGCAATTATGGCTGTTGTTCTGATAACAGTTTCTATTAATAGTACCGGTACTGTTGCCGTGTGGACTATGATTGCCGTTGGATTGTTTAACTCTATTATGTTCGCAACTATCTTTTCGTTATCTGTCAGCGGACTTAAAGAATTTACAACACAAGCTTCGGGACTTTTATCTACAGCCATTGTGGGTGGAGCCATCATCTCATTTGCACAGGGTGCAATTAAAGATAATTACGACTGGCGCATTGCATTTATTTTGCCTCTTCTTTGTTATTTGTATATCCTGTTTTATGG
>MWYU01000477.1 GCA_002050375.1 Chitinophagales bacterium 62-2 | reverse complement strand
GTTTATTACCTTAATTGTTTTTAAGCGCAACCATAGCGGTGTTAAAAGGTAGAATTTTTGATTTAATAACGTACCGGAGTATCTCTCGAATCTGCGTATGCCTTACTAAAATCAGGAACTTTAACCTGGCTGGCTACATACTGAATCCCCTGGAAAATGTGTTTAATATAAGTAGGATCAGAATAATCTTTTTTATCGTGCCCTAAGGCGGTAAACCAGGTATGACCTCCATCAAAATCATGCGTCCATGCAGCAGGATATAATTCAGTATAACCAGCGGCATTTTTGATGATGAGATTTCGTTGAGTGGTATCTGTTGTATTTAATGAAGTGATATCGTGAGCTAATATTGCTTTCGTACCTGGAAATAATTCTTTGGCAAAATAACATTCGTCTTCCTTCTCCCATACTTTGGGCAAGCCTTGCAGCGAAGGATGTGCAGGATCAATGATATTAACTTTAAACTTTTGAAATTTAGCATGCCATGCAAAGGTTCCACCCATCATGTTTTTAAACCACTTCCAGTTTCTTTCTGTACCTGTTACAGAATGAATACCTACAAAACCTCCGCCTGCTTCTATATATCGTCGAAAAGCCAAACGCTGCAGGTCAGTATCAAAAACATCGTTGTTTGTGCTGGGAAAAACAAGCATGGTATACTGCTTCAAATTCCCCTCAGTCATTACCGAAGCATTGCTTGTTGTATCAACCTTAAAACCGTATTGCTGACCTAACTTTTGAATACAACTAACTGCACTTGGTATATTTTCATGAACATACCCTTTGCCATTTTTTGTATATACCAAAACCTTCACTTTTTTCCAATTCACATTATCTGCTGCGCATGCATTAACTGTAACAAGAACAAGACAAAGAAGAAGTAGGCTGATGAATAGTTTCATAAAAATTTATGGGATTTGTTAATCGACATTACTTATATAAAAAGCAAGGCTGTCTAAAAATGATATTCCGCTTCACCTCTTTCTTACTACAACTATTTTGCTGCGACTGCTTTTTTAGCGAGCTCTAAAGCAGTTGTGGTAGTGTAGTATTTTGCAATCATATTAGGAACTTCCCAGTCTGGTAATTTGCCTTCCTTTAAATACTGTAAGAACTTTTCAGTTACACGGCCAAAATGAGATTCGTGTCCTTCATTATACTTTTCAGGAACAACAATTTTCCAACCGGCAGCATTTTTTTCTAAAGCAACTCCGGGATATTTTTCCTGCACAGATTTGATTTGATCTGCAACCATTTTAGCATAAGCGGCATCACTTCCATCGATAGGTTCAATATATAAAACGGGCTTATACTTTTGATCTGCTCCCTGCCTGATAATGAGGTTTGCTTTTGTTCCACGCATAATTGAGTAGTGAGTATCGCCAGCTCCCTCAGGTGCTTTATAGGCCCATCTTACCGATACTTTTGCATGAACCCCTTTAAGCTGATAATTTATTTCGCCATTGCTGTATACTTTAAGAATGCTGTCGTTTATAACATCATTCTTAAAATAAGAGGGAAATCCATTTAGCCTGGTTAGAGCATTAAACTGACTCTGTGTAATATCAGTTGTCCAGCGACGTGCAGAGTTAAACTGAATGTCTTTTTCATAATCAATCACCTGCCCCGGAAAACATTCCCACTGCACCAGGTCAACTAAATGTGTTGTCACATCAACAATACCTTCGCCTTGCTGGCTAACATCCATGAACCATGATGGACGGGTTAAAATGCTGCCTGAAACATACTTATAAAAATGATGCACGCTCTCCTTAGTTACTGCGGGATTCTCCGCAGTTCCTTTTTCTAGTTGGCCAAATAGCTGCGGAAGTAAAGACAACTCTTTCTGCAGCATTGTTGTGATCTCATACCTCTCGGTCATAATATCATACAGCAATACTTTTTTCTGTTCTGCGGTAACAAAAGCAGTTTTAAGTAATTCAAAATTTGCTTTATTAATAGCCATTGGCTTATCTGCCAATACATTAAAACCGGCGTCAACTGCTTTAAGTATGTATTCTGTTTTCTTCTGGTTGTTACCGGCCATTACTACAACGTTCCCCCTTTTTTCTCTTACCATTCTTTCAAAAAAATCATTTCCCGTATAAACTTCCTCTTTCCATTTTGTAGGATTATCAGCTCTGGTATTATAACTATTAATCTTATCAAGATGCAGCTGAAGATCGGGGCCTGCGGGAGCATATACATGAACTATAGGATCAACCTCGGGATATGTTCTATTTTGAATCAAAGAGGCATGAAAATGACCGGGGTCTAAAGTAATTAGGCGAACAGTACCGCTTGTATTATTTATTGATTGTTTCACTGATGCCGTCTTGCACGCGATGGTTAGCAGCACAAAACAAATAAAATAAAGAGAACTCGTTTTCATAAATGGAATGAAAATTAATAAAATGTCTTTTAATTTTCCGTCGTTGTGAAATCATTTCAAGATCCCCTGGTGTGCTTGCCAACACTTAAACCTGCTTATATCTGAGAGTGTTGCCGGGAGATGTTGAAACAAGTTCAACATGACGAGTATTACTTCATATCAGGCCTTCTTATCTATAACATAATTCGTTCCATATGGGTACCGCTGCGGCCGCGATAAAAGTTTATTAGCTTCCACGCTATTTTTGAAAACTTCTTTTTTAGGATCCCATTGCAATTTACCCGGTACTTTCATAGCAGCATGTGCAACAAGGCAAGCACTACACGAACGGTGAGCTACTTCAGCAGGACTAATATTAGGTTTTTTAGTTTGAATAGAATCTAACCAGTTTCCATGTTGCTCAGGACTTTCATATAGATGAACTTCATTAGGGCCAATTACAGAAGTTAATATTTTCGGATCGCTTGCAGTAAATGCTTTTTCGGCCTTGCCTGATGTTGGATCAGAGGCCGTTACACCTACGCTACCCCTTGTTACAAAAATCCATCCCTCGCTGCCCTCGAAACGGATACCGTTTGGATTCTTGCTGCTTAGATACATATCCACGCCGTTTGCGTATTTCATTTTTGCCTCATAGTCTCCATGTACGTTCCATAACCCTTTCTTAGGAAACTCAGCTGTAGCCTCTACTTCAATCGGTCCTGTAAGTTCTGTATTCATCCCCCAATGGGCTATATCAATATGATGAACCCCCCACCCGGTTATCATACCCGCTCCAAATTGTTCCAATCGCAACCATCCTCCACGCGAATTTGGATCAGTTAATGAGTGCACACGATCAAGCGTATAATATATGTAAGGAGTAGAGCCAAGCCACATATCGTAATTAAAGTTTTCAGGAACCGGCATTTCTTTAGTCTCCCCGCCGGCAGGATCAGATGGTAGCCCTACCCGTACTGAATGCAGTTTACCGATGCGGCCGTTTCTTACAAGCTCACATGCTTTCTTAAATTGTGGCCATGGGTTCATTGACCGTTGCTGACTGCCAAGTTGAAAAACTACACCTGATTTTCTTACAATGTCGCTCATTTGGCGTCCTTCTTCTATCGTAAGCGATGTAGGTTTTTGGCAATAGATATGTTTACCTGCCAATGCCGCTTCAATTGCGGGCTGTGCATGCCAATGGTCAGGCGTACTAATCATTACCGCATCAATATCTTTATTAGCTAACAGCGCGTGATAATCATCGTAGATCTTAACGTCCATATAGTTGACCTGCCCTGTCTTTTTTGCATACCAGCCTTCAATCATCTTTTTGCCGCTTTCCAACCTGTTTCTATCCACGTCTGCCACGGCCATTATTCGGGCAACATCATATTTAAATGTTTCAGCAAGATCGTGGGTGCGGGCAATACGGCCTATACC
>MWYU01000518.1 GCA_002050375.1 Chitinophagales bacterium 62-2 | reverse complement strand
TTTACGCGTGATGTAAGAACCAAAGGAGAAACTCCGCTAAACAGAGCCGCGGCGTATGCAGACGAAAAAACGATTGCTTATTTAATAGGGAATGGTGCAGACAAAGCAGCTAAAGATGCAAATGGAAATTCACCTTTAAGTTGGGCAAGTGAGCATTTAAGACCGGGCACTATCCTGTCTTTACTCAGTTATGGCGAGTATCGAATTGGAGATGCACACAAAACCAAAAATACAAGTGACCATGGGCAAGGTTGGGGTAATAGTATGGACTGGAATTTATTGGGTGACTACTTACCGGAATAGAATTAACTAAGCATAATGGCCTATCGTTTCAAGAACTTTATCAACTTAACTATAAACACGAATCTTACAGTTGTGTTAAGGATACTATCGAAAATAGAGCGTCAAAATAAATTTAGTTTTATTGGTTTAATTTGAGGCTTAATTAATAAGTGTAACAAGTTTAAATTTTGAATATTAATGATCTTTAAAAAAATAGTTCCTGGTATAGTTGGAAGCGCTTTTTTACTAAGCATTGTTTGCTGCCAAAATAATGATGACCAAAAAGATGCAGGCGATGCAATTGGTAAAATAGAAAAAACTGCTGCCGTTACGGTTCAACCTAAAATGTTATGGGTGCCGGGGGGTTCGTTTAAAATGGGTACCAACGATCCCTTGTTTCCGGATGCACAACCGATGCATACGGTAACAGTGAAAGGTTTTTTAATGGATGAACACGAAGTAACCAATGCTGAGTTTGAAAAGTTTGTAAAGGCTACCAATTTTGTAACGATTGCCGAAAGAAAATTGGATCCTAAAGATTTTCCGGGTGTGCCTGTTGAAAGTTTAGTACCTGGTTCGGGTGTTTTTACTCCGACCGCTCATCCTGTGTCGTTAGATAATCCCTTGCAATGGTGGCAATATGTACCTGGTGCAAGCTGGCGTCATCCATTTGGTCCGGGTTCTTCTGTTGAAGGCTTGCAAAACAATCCTGTTGTACATGTTAGCTACGAAGATGCTCTTGCTTATGCAAAATGGGCAGGTAAAAGGTTGCCCACCGAAGCCGAATGGGAATTTGCTGCACAAGGCGGTCGCGGGCTTCATAAATATTATTGGGGCGATGATTTAAAGCCTGCCGGTAAGTGGGTAGCTAATATTTACCAGGGCGATTTTCCCACTACGAACACAGGCGAAGACGGCTTTGCAGGTATAGCTCCTGTAAAATCTTATTCTGCAAACCCTTATGGTTTGTACGATATTGATGGAAATGTATGGGAGTGGTGTAATGATTTTTATCGCCCCGATTATTACAAGCAAAGTCCCGCAAATAATCCTCAAGGTCCTAAAGATAGTTATGACCCGGATGAGCCGGGTACTGTAAAAAGAGTTCAGCGTGGTGGCTCTTTTCTTTGCAGCGATCAGTATTGTATTCGTTATAAACCGGGTAGCCGTGGCAAAGGGGAAGTACAAAGTGGCAGCAATAACTTAGGTTTCAGGTGTGTAAAGGATAGCGTGGTTGAAGGCAAATGATGAAGATTAATTAATAGTTAGAAAAAATAGCCGGAGGGGTACAGCATGCAAATAATTTTTTAAAATTTTTTTGCGAGGCGAATGAGAAAGATGGTGCAACAAAATGGGTTTAAGTAAAAAGGATAGTTGTAGTTAAATGATATTAAGAAAAATTTTTTCCTGGGCAATAATTATTTTGTCTGCTCATGCTGCCCCCGCGCAGTTTCCTGAAAAAAATTTAAACGTTGTTATTTTTACTGCCGATGATTTAGGGGCAGATGAAACAGGTGTGGGTGCATTTGGCGCAAAGATAAAAGGCATAACACCTAATCTTGATAAGGTGGCTAAGGCAGGAGTGCGGTTTTATAATGCCCATGTAAACAGCGCTATTTGTGTGCCCAGCCGTGGTGTGCTTAGTACAGGAAAGTATGGTTTTAACAGCCACCAGCATGGTTTCTTTTATGCTCCCGATAGCACTCCAACACTTATAGAAAGTTTTCAGAAAAAAGGCTATAGAGCAGGTATCCTCGGTAAAGTTGCACACTCCTCAGTTAAGGCTTCTACAGCCTGGGATTACGTTGTGGATTATGAAGATTTAGGATCCGGCAGAAGCCCCTCAAAATATTATGATAAAACAAAGGCATTTATAGAAAGCTGCCATAAAGAAAATAAGCCTTTCTATTTTATGGTCAACTCTCACGATCCTCACCGCCCATTTCAGTCACCCGATGGTGAATTGCTAAAGGGTGCAGAGTGGCCATCAAAAATGTATCAGCCGGAGGAAGTTTTTGTTCCGGGGTTTTTACCTGATCTGCCTGAAGTGCGAAAAGAAATAAGCCATTATTATAACTCTGTGCGGCGGCTCGATGATACGTTTGGAAAAGTAATGCAGGCCATTAAAGATGCAGGTGCTGAAAAGAATACTCTTTTGATATTTTTTTCAGACAATGGAATTTCGATGCCGTTTGCAAAAGCTAATAGTTACTTTAAGTCAACGAGAACACCGTTGTTTGTTTATTTGCCGTCGACATTAAAACCTCGGGAAGACAATGAGCATATTATTTCTACCATTGATCTTTTCCCGACGATAATGGATATGGTTGGCGGCGAAAAACCACCAGGACTTAACGGAAGTTCATTTCTTGCTTTGTTGCAGGGCAAAGAACAAAAAGGAAAAGATATGGTGTTCACCGAAATTGATTATTTAAGCAATAACAAGGCTACTCCCATGCGCTGTATTCAGGATAAACAGTTTGGTTACATCTTTAACCCGTGGAGTGATGGAAAAACAATTTATCGCAATGCGAATGAAGGTGAGACTTTTAAAGCCATGATAGAAAAAGGAAAGATAGATCCTGAAACGCAATCCCGGGTAAACCTCTTCAGGTACCGAACAATAGAAGAATTATACGACCTGAAGAATGATCCAAATTCTCTTCATAATCTCGTTGGAGAGAAGGCATATTTAAACAAGTTACAGCAGTACAGAACTAAAATGAAGGAATGGATGCAGAAATACAACGACCCTTTGCTGCAGGTTTTAAATCTAATAGATAAGCCCCGGGAAATGCGGCAACTGATGGATAAAATATACGCGGCTGAATTGAAACCTGGTAAAGGTGTAAAAGGCGATTAAGGGTAGGAAGGAGTTTGCAGGTTGCTTTCTAAAAAAGCGCAAGTTTTAGAAAACATTCCTGCAGGTAGCTTACCGGATGAATTAAATAAAGTTGCCAAAAGATGCAGCAATGGCTTACGAATTTAGTATGGACTGCTGAAGCTGAAGATGATTTTAAAGCTATTATTCTATATCTTAAAGAAAACTGGTCAATACAATCGGCGAACAGATTCAGTTTTAAAAACAAGGCTTGATGACTTATTCTGATATAATTTTGAAGCACAAGACTCAACTATTTATATGGCAAAAGCAGTTATTTCAAAAGAAGTTCAGCAGGAAGTATGGGAATTAATAGATGCTTTTAATAAAAAGACCTTTAAGGGTTCAGAACACTTTATGTATATGCCAAAATTTAAAGGCAACTTTCTCTATCTGGATAGAAAAGAATTTGACAAGATTTCACCTGTAGCCAGATTGAAATATACGGGCGACATGAAAAAATGGGATTTTGCAATTTTCAAATGGAGTAGGGAAACATATGATCCTGATGAATGGTTTTTCCCCGGTTCAGAACATCTTAATGGTACTATTGAAGGAGCAATGAAAGCAGGACTTGCTGCTTATCCTGTTTAATGTTCCTCCATAATTCATGCGGTTGATTGTTGATCGTTTCCTTTTGAGCCACTACTTAACGGTGAAGACCTTTAGTAC
>MWYU01000385.1 GCA_002050375.1 Chitinophagales bacterium 62-2 | reverse complement strand
GCACTCTTGATTCGGGGATACGGACTTTTAAAGGAATTCCATTTGCTCAGCCCCCGATCGGTCAATTAAGATGGAGAGAGCCGCAACCAGTTGAGAATTGGGTGGGAGTACGCAAGGCAGACAAATTTGGTCCGCGTGCAATGCAACGTCCCATTTTTGGTGATATGAACTTCCGGTCAAACGGTATGAGTGAGGATTGTCTTTATTTAAATGTATGGACACCGGCGAAATCTGATAAAGAACGCTTTCCTGTGCTTGTTTACTTTTACGGTGGTGGATTTTTAGCGGGTGATGGCTCAGAGCCGCGTTACGATGGTGAAAGTATGGCTCGCAAAGGAATTGTTGCGCTCACGGTAAACTACAGGCTTAACGTATTTGGGTTCTTTGCCCATCCTGAATTAACTAAAGAATCCCCCAATCATGCATCCGGCAATTATGGCTTACTGGACCAAAGTAGGGCGCTGCAATGGGTCAAGCAAAACATAGCAGCTTTTGGAGGTGATCCAAACAGGGTTACAATAGCAGGCGAATCTGCAGGATCAGTTGCAGTGAGCGCCCAAATGGCTTCACCCTTAGCAAAGAATTTGTTCGCGCAAGCCATTGGAGAAAGCGGTTCGTTGCTTGGAACACTACCGCCCGTTCCTCTTGCTGAAGCGGAGCAGAATGGCGTTAAGTTCGCTGACAGTGTTGGAGTAAGCTCTCTTACTGCCCTTCGTGCCATGTCTGCCGACCAGGTGCTTGCGGCTACTGCAAAACCTGGTATCCCTCGTTTCGCACTTACTACAGACGGCTATTTCTTTCCTAAAAACCCCGCAGCTATTTTCGCTAATGGCGAACAAGCCCGTGTACCATTACTTGTGGGCTGGAATTCGGAGGAAAATAATTACAGGGCTATATTCGGGCAGGATAAACCGACGGCAGAAAACTATAAAAAGGCAATGCAAAAGCTATATAGTGATCGTGCCGAGGAGGTGTTAAAGCTATATCAGGGCTCGTCAGATGAAGAGGTTATGCAGGCAGCAACTGATCTGGCAGCGGATCGTTTTATCGGGTATAGCACATGGAAGTGGAGTGATGCGCATAGTAAGACAAGTGGCAAGCCTGTTTATCGATATTTATACTCGCGGCCCCGACCACCGATGCGTGCAGCAATGGGTAATGCAGTGCCAGGCCTTGCAGGTGGTGTAATCAGGGGAACGGATACAACAGCTAATAAAATACCGCCTGCGCGTGGGGCGGTGCATTCAGCCGAGATAGAATATGCTATGGGTAATCTTAGCACTAATAAAGTGTTCGCCTGGACGCAAGAGGACTACAAGGTTTCGCGAACTATGCAGGAATATTTTGCCAACTTCATTAAAACCGGCAACCCTAATGGTTCTAATTTACCTGTATGGCCGGCAGTTAATGAGGGTAATACTGTGCAGGTAATGCATATAGATATTCAGACCCGCGCCGAAGCAGAAAAGAACCGTGAACGTTACCTGTTCCTTGATCAGTTTTCAAACAAGACGAATTAAGGGTTTGGCAAATGAGTTCAGTTAACACTAGCGCTTTGTTGCTTCGTTATTCATTCTGTCACACGGTCTTCATATAGAAACCATTTTTAAGATACGGGGCAACAACCTTAATAACCCCCTGGAAATTTCAAGACTTGCTGTCAATAATTCAAACAAAAATTTAAGTCTTTTTTTAAATATTAAATGGAAGGTTACAATATCTTGTGATGCTAAGTTGGTTTAGCGGCAGGCAAAAAACCGCATGATGAAACGATGAGCTTTATGAAAAAAATAATTCTTGCGGCTTTCTTAATGATGCTTTTTCTTACCCGTTCTCTTGGGCAAACAGGAACAGTAAAAGCTTCATCAGCTATTCCTCAGTTTCGTATGCAGCTTACCAATGGGCAATATTTTTCATCTGCCGAAATTGCAAAAAACAAGCCTTTTGTTCTTATATATTTTGCTCCGGATTGCGATCATTGCATGATATTAATGGATAAGCTTTTTAAAAAAATACATCAGCTCGATAAAGCATCCGTAGTAATGATAACTTTTAAACCATTGAATGAACTCACTGCCTTCGAGAAAAAATACAACGTACCAAAGTATCAAAATATTAGAGTTGGCACCGAAGGAACAACATATGTAGTTCGAAATTATTATAAGCTCCAGAAAACACCTTTCACTGCTGTGTACGACAAAAAAGGAATGTTAGTTTTTTCTTATAAAGAAGAAACACCGGTGGATGAAATGCTTGCCCGTTTAAAAAAATTGTAACTTAATCTTCAATTCCTATACGTACACTTATTGTGGCAACCCTTACTTTATGAGCGCAAAATTATTAAGTTTAATTATTATAGTTACAATGTTCTTAGGTTGTAACACCAAACACGAAAAAGCCGACCCTAAACTTCTTACTGATCGGGATCTTATGCACAGAAACATGAATCAGTTAACAGAAGTTATAATAAACGATATGTTTTCTCCGCCGGTATCAAGCAGAATTTATGCCTACACTTCGCTTGCCGCTTACGAAGCTATAAAATTTGATAAGCCCGGTTATTCATCAATCACAGAAAAGCTGAATAGTTTTCCATCAATGCCACTTCCTGAGAAGAATAAACCATATAATTATTTGCTTGCTGCTACAAAAGCTTTTTTTACAGTTGCCGAAAAAATTACTTTCTCTGCTGATACATTAAACAACTATAAGAACAGGGTATTTGCAGATTTCAAAACATTATTAGACGAAGAAACTTATAACCGCTCTATTGAATTTGGTTCAGCAGTGGGTAAGGAAATTTTAGAGAGAACAACAAAGGACAATTACAAACAAACGCGTGGAATGCCTAAGTTTTTAGGCAGCAACGAAACCGGGAAATGGAGGCCGACCCCGCCTGATTATTCAGATGCTGCAGAACCTAACTGGAGCATGATCCTTCCACTTGCGATAGACTCTTCAGCGGGTTTTAAATGCCCTTTAGCTAATCCGTACAGTACCGATACAACCAGTGCTTTCTATAAAAATCTGTATGAAGTTTACACCATCGGAGCAAATCTCACTGACGAGCAAAAGTTAATTGCAAAGTATTGGGACGACAATCCTTTTGTAACTGAATATTCAGGGCATTTAATGTACGGCAACAAAAAGATAACACCAGTGGGTCATTGGATTGGCATTACAAGTATCGCCTGTAAAATGAAGAACCTTGATGCAGTGGAAACAGCCAGGTTGTATTCGCTTACCACCACCGCGATTTTCGATGCTATTATAACCTGTTGGGAAGAAAAATTCAGAAGCCAGCAGGTAAGACCCATAACTGTAATAAATGAATTAATTGATCGCGGCTGGCAGCCGTTTTTACAAACTCCGCCTTTTCCTGAACACACCAGCGGTCATAGCGGTATCTCTGCTTCTGCAGCCACGGTTCTCACTGTAATGTTAGGCGATAACTTTGCGTTTGAAGATACGAGCGACCTGGCATATATAGGAATGAAACGCAGTTTTAAATCATTCAACCAGGCTGCGCAGGAGGCATCGCTAAGCCGGGTGTATGGTGGAATTCATTATCGAAATGGTGTTGATGCCGGAGCTTTTCAGGGAAGGCAGATTGCTGAATACGTTTTAAATAAATTATCGCCAAAGGATGCTTCCCTTGCAGGTCATTAAGTCATTTTGCTATTAGGTTATTTTGAAGTCATTGACATATTGGTTTGGGTAATTACTTCATTACCTTCATCCTCTATAAGTTGAATTCTCTATGTTATCATACATACTTGCAACACTTTCCCCATATAGTTAAATGATGTAAGAGCTAACGGCTCATATCTTATTTGCTTAATTGCCCAACGACTCAATTACGCAATGCTTTAATGATTTAATGA
>MWYU01000380.1 GCA_002050375.1 Chitinophagales bacterium 62-2 | reverse complement strand
CCTTCAGGATGACCAATCCGTGCATGAATATGCTCTACCCTGTCTAAGGCAAGCGAAATATTTTCCGGCTGATCCTGTAGGAGCGACTCACTTACATTGCACCAGTGAGAAACATCAAGGGTTATTTTCAATTCAGGATTTTGTTGAATGAATTGCTTTGCCACAGGCGCTGCAAACAACATGCGTGAACGATGTGTTTCATGACAGATTAAAATTTCTGTTTGTTTGGATAGCTGCGTAGTATGATCAATGAAAGCTTTGTTCTCTTCGTAGCTAAAATAATCCCTGCCCGAATGGCAATTAATGTATAAAGGCTTTTGAACAGTATTGGTTGCAGCGGCATCAATCATTCTTTTAAAATGATCAAGATGTTGGTGAAAATCACTTTCAGATCCGCCACATAAAAATCCAACCTCTAAACCATATTTTTTTATTGAAGCAAATAATTCATCCTGGCCTTTCTTTTCCATTGGCCACCATATTTCAATTCCATCATATCCTTCTTTTTTTGCTTTAGCACAATACTCATCAAGTGTTCCCTTAAAGCCCCAGTTGGTGGCCATTATTTTTAAATCAAAATTTGTATTCATAGTTAAGGGGTGCTTGTTTGAAGCAAATGTTTGTAAGGAAGATAAAAGCAAAGCGGTACTTGCAGAAACAGATGTTTGTATAAATTTCCTTCTGCTTTTTTGCATGCAGGTTTAGGTGGGATTTTAAATTAAGCGATGATGTCTTCAATTACTTTACCTGCTACATCGGTCAACCTGAATGGTCTTCCCTGGTATTGATAGGTAAACTTTTCATGATCGAAGCCCAATTGATTAAGTAGCGTCGCCTGTATATCATGTGGCGTAACTTTTCCGCTGATGGCGCTATACCCTATCTCATCAGTTTCACCATAAGTGTATCCTTTTTTAATGCCTCCACCGGCCATCCAAATGGTAAAAGCCTCCGCATGATGATCTCTTCCCTTAAAAGGATTTTGTTTCCCTTCCCTGTTCTCCATCATGGGTGTTCTTCCAAATTCACCGCCCCATACAACAAGGGTTTCTTCCAACAGTCCACGTTGCTTTAAATCAAGTATTAAAGCAGTCATTGCTCTATCGGTTTGGCGGCACTTATTTATAAAACCGATGTCAATGGCGCCATCCGCAGAAGTTCCATGACTATCCCAGCCCCAGTCGAAAATCTGTACAAAACGCACTCCTTTTTCAACCAGCTTTCTCGCCAGTAAAATATTATTTGCCAGGCTTGATTTACCGGGTTGGGTTCCATACATGTCATGAATATATTGCGGCTCGCTATTGATATTCATTACTTCAGGTGCGGCTATCTGCATCTTATAAGCCATCTCGTATTGTGCAATGCGTGATAAGATTTCAGGATCATTGTACTCCTTATATTCTTCTTCATTCACTTTATTAATAGCATCAATAGATGCTTTGCGCAAGTCACGATCCATACCTGCCGGATCTTTAATGAACAACACCGGATCGCCTTCGCTTCTGCATTGCACGCCCTGGTAAACAGAAGGCAGGAAGCCACTGCCCCAAACACTTTTACCTGCATCAGGAAATTTACCGCCGGATGTTAAGACAACAAAACCGGGCAGGTTTTGATTTTCAGTTCCCAATCCATAAGTAACCCATGAGCCCATGCTTGGTCTTCCTAAACGGGCATTGCCGGTTTGCATTAATAATTGAGCCGGAGCATGATTGAACTGATCGGTGGTGCAGGCTTTTAATAAACTAACCTCGTCAACAATTTTTGAGAAATGCGGAAGGTTTTCGCTTACCCATGTTCCACTTTGTCCGTGTTGTGCAAACTGTGCCTGCGGGCCAAGCATTTTAGGAACACCACGAATAAAAGCAAATCGCTTACCCTGCAATAAAGATTGCGGGCAATCCTGTCCGTCCAGCTTCATTAAGTCGGGCTTATAATCAAATAACTCCAGTTGGGAGGGAGCGCCGGCCATGTGTAAGTAGATCACACTTTTTGCTTTGCCCGGAAACATGGGCAACTTTGGTATAAGCGGATGTGCGGGGTCAAATTCTATTGATGAAGCCGGTGAAGAATTAGCACCCAGACCACAGCTTTGCAGTAAAGAGCCAAGGGCTAAACCGCCAAAGCCCATAGCACATTCTTTTAAAAAATGCCTGCGGGTTTGTGCCATGGCTACAGCCGCTTCCGCTTCTCTAAGCAGCCTTTGATTATGTAATTCTTTTTGAGTCATGTCATTGATTTTGCTATCGCAGTATTTCTAAAAAGGATTTCAAATTAACGCTCTTTGTGTCCCCTGTGATGAAGACTTTTGTATTTCTCTGTGACTATTTTTTTACCACAGAGTTCACGAAGAAAAGACAACACAGAGAACACAAAGAATAATTTTATTATCGCACATTTTTATAGAATTATTTAATTTTTTGTCATCACTTCATCTAAATTTAAAAGCGCACTTGCCACTACAACAAGCGCTGCAGTTGCAGGATTATTATGCGCATCATTTACACCAATTATCCCGCAGGTTTTATCCGGATCGTTTTTAAATTCGTCGAAGGCTCTATTATAAAGCCTTACTAATGCTTCCAATTTTTGAGGAGCAACCGGACGATACATTATGATCTCATATCCCCTGCTTATACAATTCTTTACATCATTACTCCTGGTTTCATTCAATATGCGATATGCAAATTGGCGGGATAGATCAAGGTATGCAGAATCATTTAATGTGGTTAATGCCTGCAAAGGTGTATTGGTACGAATGCGTCGCGAGGTGCATACTTCCCTGCCTACCCCATCAAATGTAATCATCGAAGGGTATGGTGCTGTTCTTTTCCAGTAAGTATATACTGCTCTTCTGTATTGATCTTCGCCTTCACTCTTTTTCCAGGAATCCCCATTATAAGGAGACATCCAAATTCCTTGTGGCTGCCAGGGCTTTACACCGGGGCCATACATCTTTGTACTTAGTACTCCACTAACTACCAGGGCCTGGTCTCTTATCTGTTCTGCGGATAATCGTACACGCACTCCACGTTCAAAAAACATGTTGTACTGATCGCTTGCCAGATGCGCTTTGCTTACTTTAGAGCTTTGCCGGTACGTGGCCGACATCACTATCTCTTTCAACAATTTTTTAGTGCTCCAGTTAAAATCATTCATAAACTTCCACGAAAGAAAATCCAATAGTTGCTGATGAGTAGGCTCCGCGCCTTTCGTTCCCATATCCTCTAAGGTTTCTACCAACCCGGTTCCGAAAAGCTGCTCCCATAAGCGGTTTACCATGGTTCTTGCAGTAAGCGGATTTTTTTTATCGGTTAACCACATGGCCAAACCAAGCCGATTCCTGGGTGCGTTTTTTTGAAGTGGATTTAATGAATGAGGTACATCGGCTTCAACCTGTTTACCTTTTACCAACCAGTTGCCAGCTACAAAAACATTCGTATTGCGATGCATGAAAGAAGGGTTATCCACCATGACAGGAGTTGTTGGAACTTCCTTCGTAAGCAGTTGCCACCACGTGTTTTTTATAGTATCATAATCCTGCTTACTACTGCCCGGAAATGATTGCGTAAAATAAAACCAATCGAACATCATTCCGTTAGCCGTTGGCTTTTTCAAATTTACATTGGTATAAGAAAAGAACAGGTCATGCGTTCCGGATTGATCAGGAAAATCAATATTGCCTTGCCAGATGCGCTTTGCTTACTTTAGAGCTTTGCCGGTACGTGGCCGACATCACTATTTCTTTCAAAAGCTTTTTAGTGCTTCAGTTAAAATCATTCATAAACTTCCACGAAAGAAAATCCAATAGTTGCTGATGAGTAGGCTCCGCGCCTTTCGTTCCCATATCCTCTAAGGTTTCTACCAACCCGGTTCCGAAAAGCTGCTCCCATA
>MWYU01000299.1 GCA_002050375.1 Chitinophagales bacterium 62-2 | reverse complement strand
GCTTGCTACTTCCCCACTTGGATACATTAGTCTTTGAGGTATTTTTCCGCCCGTTACATTTCCCGGGTAGTTGGTGGGAGTCAGTTTGGGAAGTCCTGTTCTTCTCCAATCAGCCCAGGCTTCCCACCAGTTTAAGAATTTGTTCACCCATAATTGGTCGCCGATCAGAATGGTGGTAGTATTGGCAATAGATGATATCCAGATAACCATCGTTGTCAATATCTCCGATCCAGGGAGTAGAAAAAATATTTTTAAATCCCTTTGCCTGGTCGAGGATTTGCACTGACTTATTAAAAAAATCAATGGCTATCAGTTTGTTCTCCATAAGCTGCGGCAACTTTGATGCATATCCTAATGAACAATCAAAATCATTAACACTGATAATAGCTTCATCATGGCCGTCATTGTCAAGATCATAAACAACGGGTGACGAAAAACCTGTACAACCGATAGAGTCCAAATATTCAACACTGCCATCCTTTCCGTTCAGCATAATTTGTATGGAGCCTGTGCTGTTAGGCCATTCTCCTTTGCTTATAAAGGTGAAAAGATCGGGAGTATTGTCATTTGTAAAGTATCCGGCTGCGAAACTGTTGCTGCATTCAGTTCCCGGAAAAGATTTAGTCCATAAAATGTGACTGTCTTTACCATCAATTGCAATTGCTTTGCTCCCGTGTGAAATAGCAATAATATCAAGATAACCGTCGTTTGTAAGATCCGCTAATGTAGCCGGGGCAATAAAACCATGTCCTTTCTCGATGGCAATCACTTTAGCCTGTGATAATTTCTTTAAAAGAAGTTGTGAGATTGTGGATATATAAAGATGTCCATCAATCGTTTCTCCTCCTGTACCAAAAACAATGAATAGCTCGTTGTTTCCTGGCTGAGAAAAACATAACGGAGTCATATAAGATTCTTTTCCATCCGGCATTGTATCTGCAGCGATTACATTGCCTGTTTTGGAATCCAGCAACATCAATACTCCAGGATAACGATCTTTTGTAGTGTTAGGTTCGGCAAGGGCATTACCACCGTTTATTGTAAGCAAATCTGCTACACCATCGTTATTCTGGTCGGGTACAAGAACACTATTATTGAAATTATAACGGGCATACTGCATAATGGGATCATTCTTGTAACGCTCATAGTTGTAATCCCATAGTACTGCGCCGGTTTTTCCATCAAGTGCTTTCAACTGAGGGGATCGCCCTCCAATAAATATATCTTTCACGCCATCGTCAGTTATGTCACAAAAGGTAGCCGAGCCGAAAACCTGGTCAATGGATTTCTGCTTCCATAACAACTCTCCTGATCTTCCATCAAATGCAAGGATTGCCATGTCACTTTGCTGAAATTCGTTTTTTCCTGCACCTATAACAATGTCCAGTGTTCCGTCTTTGTTAAGGTCTGCAGTGCGAGGTGAAGATTGAGATCCAATGACAGGAAGATTTTTATTCCAAATCAGAACGCTTTGTTTTTTTTCAGGAGTTAGTGAACAGGCAGAAAGAGATAGTGTAAATATTAATGCTACGCTGGCAGCTGGAAAAAAAAAATTAATTTCTGTACACTTAATCTTGAAGAATATAAGTTGGACGAGACGTGTCATTAATCTTTATTTTTTACTATCCCGGTAAGCGCCCTTCCGTTATTCTTATTATTTGCCTGGATATCCGGGCTTCGCTTAATAACAAACTTTCCAATTTGTTCACCTTCTTTTACACCGTTTTCAATCGCGTCTCTAAAATGGATGCCTCCATATAATCTTGATATGGCTGCCTCTTTTGATGCCTCATTAAACGAATTAAATTTTCTTTTAGGAAGCCCGAATTCTTCTTCAGTGTCATCGGTAAAAGAAAATTGATCGCCAAATAAATGAGTGAGAATGGTAGATGCAGTTGTGGAAATGACACTGTGGCCTGATGTATATTCAGGGAAAGGCGGGGTTTGCAGCAACGGAGACCAATTGCGGTCTATGAGGTGTTTTATAGCGGTTACAGGTCTTACCCGGTTATACTTGTATTTATTGTTCCAGCACGAAATAAGCGCATCTGCCATTCCCATTGAAACCATAGCGTGTACATAAGCAGTTTTTGATAAACTTGATTTTTGCATTTTACACGCAATGCCGGTAATTCCCATCCAATGTCCACCGGGAGATATTTTTTTAATAAAGAATTCAAGATGGCCGACCTGTTGCAGCGCAAAGGGATTGCAATCCCAAAACATAGCGATTTCTGCCTGTTCTTTAGAAAGATTTTTACGAAGCTGATATACTTCCTTCAATTCTTTATAAAACAATGAATTGGTATCAGAACTATATTTAGATGGAGGTATGGGAGCAAATTGTGAACATGATTCAAGAATAAATGGGTGTAGGGTATTCCAGTATGGTTCTATAGCTGAAATAAAGCCGGGAGCAGTGGGTTGCCAGTATGCATCGCCAGCCAAAGGAGTATATCTTCTAAATCCGCTAAGTTTAACAAATCCGTCAGCATATGCATATTTAAGCACCTGCTCAACTACTTTATCAACAAGTTCAGCTGTTGCATTTATTTTTTCTGAAGACAGCTTTCTTTTTTTCGCAACAAGTTTTAAAGAATCAAGATTTTTCTGAAGCAAGTACCCTGAAGGGAGTAATCTCGTTCCCGATTTATATAAGGCAAGGATTACCGCGAGCTGCTGATGACTTTTTTTAATGAGATTATCCTCAACAGTTATATTATTCAATCCCTTCAAAATGCCGGCAAAATGTGGCTGTTGTTTGTCAAACAAAGCAACAGTTTCATTAGCGGCAAGATTAATATATCCATAATACCTTGAAGCTGCTACCGGCGAGGTAACATCATTCACCATTACATCTGTTGCATGTTTCAATGCACGAACATAATCGCTTGTAGTGAACAATATCCCCTTCTGACCATAGATACAGTTCATCCATATAACAGCAACAACAAATACTGGTATCTTCTTCATATTTCAACCCTTCAATAGGAATAAATTACAGGAGCCTGATCATTAACAGTGAACATAAGTCGATCACCATTCTTTCCGTTTAGCTTAATAATATCCCTTGTACAACCACTAACCGATAACCCGGATTTAAATTGAGGCACATATTCAAAACTGCCTTTCCCATCTCCTTTTAATAATACGCCGTAACCTGCGTCTATCTTTCCTATTTTAATTCTTGCATGATCTATATTACCTGCTAATATAATATCCTGTTTCCCATCCCGGTCAAAATCACCGGTACTTATTGCAAAAACAGGAAAGAAATTGGCTTGCAATGGAAGTTTCTTCGCTTTAAATACGCCCTTGTCGTTTTCAAAATAGGTAGTTTCGAAGTAGTTGGTTGATAATTGTTTTGCTGATTTCAACTGCTGTGGTGTTAGTATGTCCGTAATAGTGGCATTTGCATAAGAATCATAAGTTGGGAATCGTTGCCGCAGGCTTACAATCTGATCGGTTATCTCATCGCGGCTGGCCATTGGGTACGACTTCCCCTGATTATAATAACAGATCAACGGATCAACAGAGCCATTGTTGTCAAAATCATTATAAAACATGGTAGCAGGTTCGGATTTACTTACCTTTATAGAGGTATTCAAACCCCAGTTACCGGCAATAAGATCCATGTCGCCGTCCCCGTCCATATCCGCAAGCTGCAAACGGTTCCACCAACCACTTAAGGTATCAGGAAAATATTGGTCAGACAGATCAGTGAACTTTTCATTCTTATTAGACAATAAATGCAGTTTCATCCATTCAGCGCAAACGATCAGGTCCTTTCTGCCATCGTTGTCAATATCCAGCCATGCTGCATCTGTTACCATGCCCAGCGAATTTAATGGTGTACTCATTGCTGCAGGCGCATTCGCAAACTCTCCCTTTCCATTAT
>MWYU01000464.1 GCA_002050375.1 Chitinophagales bacterium 62-2 | reverse complement strand
GTCCTGGCCTACCCGTCCTTATAATCACTGAGTATATCAAAAAGTTTACATAGCTTATCCTGAAATTCCCAATCCTAAAATTGAAACGAAAGCTAAAACAGGCGTATCTAAAACCCGGGAATATTCTTACGATGATTTATAACCTATGTCATATTTCAATTCCACCAACCTATCAACGAGTCTATTCTTTAAATAATCTTAACATGCCTGACTCAGTATCTTTTATCGCTTTTACAAAGTAAATTCCCCCTGGTAAATTACCGGTTTGGTGGAGCGTAATAGTGGTAGTGCCTCCCTCAATTTGCACGTCTTTCTTTAAGAGAACATTACCACTTACATTTATTATAAACAAAGAAATTCTTCCGGGGGTTGCAGAGGTCACCTGCATCTTTAAATCATTCTTAAAAGGATTTTGCGCGGTAATCGAGATCAATGCATTTTCATTATTCCGGTGTAAGGTTATAACACGCGAAAATATACTTCTGCCATCCACATCATTTTGTTTAAGCCGGTAAAATATAGTTCCTTTCAGGCTTGCAATATTTTCATCGGTAAAGCTGTAGCTATTGGCAGCCGGGCTATTGTTGCCTTTGGCTGTTATAGTACTTATTAATGCAAAATCAATTCCATTCAAAGAGCGCTGAATTTCAAAATCTTTACTGCTTACTTCATTTGCAGTAAGCCAACTGATAACAATACCTGTCCTTTTATCTTCAGCCTTAAAGTCAAGTAATGTAACAGGCAAGGCGTACATGGCAAGCGTCGTAAAACGATAAGTACGACCAACCTCGGGTAGTACCGAGTTGCGGGTATTGAACTGTGGACCTGCTGCAGAATAATCTCCATTAATAAAGTAAATTCCATTAGCTGTACTTAAGGGAGCAGGCCAGCTATTGCCTGATCCCTTTGCAAGATTTACAGAATTATTAGTATATGATCCTTTAATACCTAAAGCAGCAGTTATAAGTGTGGGTGCATTTGTACTTGCCGTCCAGGTGCCATATACAAATTCAATAATGTTACCGGCCTCATACAATTTTACCTGGAAGTTCATGTTTGAATATTGTTCAGGTGCCAACTTATCAGCCACATTCTTGTACTGGATAGTACATACTCTTGCGCCTGGCGACCCGCTGGTATTAACGCGGTATTCAGTAGTTGTTGTTCCTGTCAGGTCGTGGTTATAAGGATAGAGTATATCAACGTCGGGAGCAGTGATCACACTGTTTGTATTGGCGTTATAAGTTGGATAAAACAAAGAAGCCGATGAAGGTGCACCAGCGCCTAATTTTATAAAACCATTTGTATTAAGCACAAATTGATGGTATGTGCTGCCATTATAATTAAAGTTGAAACCGATGTTTTGTACTGATGAATTATCATCATCAAACGTCATAGCTGCGCCGGTGAAGTTTGTGGTAATAGCGGTGCCGTTATTACCCACATCTGTATAAGTGCCTGAAGCGCTTTGGGCGGTGGCAGCATCATAATTCCAGTTACTCGTTAAGCCTTCGATAATTGCATAGTAAGCCTGTTTCTTTTGATAAGCAGTATCAAAAGGCAACGGCCAGTCCGGACGACTGTAGTTTATTGTGATCCATGTATCAGCATCCGATACATTCCATGTGGTAATTCCATACTGCTGTGCAGCAGGAATGTTCTTATACACACGTGCTATAAAATTATATTTGTCCGCCTGCAATTGCGATAAGGCAGGGGTAAACGTAAGGCTCTGGTTACCTTCAGGGTTAAGCGAAATGTCGAGTTCAGAAATATGAATTTTTAAACCGGTTTGTGCCATCACCTTAATGGCATTGGCAATTAAGCTGTTAGAAGTGTTTTTATTAATATGCATTTGCAAGCCTGTGCCGTGAACAGGAACTCCGTTTTGTAAGAAGTTTCTTAATAAACTATCAATGGCCCTAAGTTTCGCCGCACTGTATTCGTGGCCATAATCATTGTAAAATAAAAGAGCTGCAGGATCAGCTTCATGTGCATATTGAAAGCAACGCGCAATATAACCAGGGCCAAGATGCTGCAGCCAGACAGAGGTACGTAGTGTGCCATTATCGTTAAAAGCTTCATTTACTACATCCCACGACGCTAATCTTCCTGCATAATGATTTACTACGGTTTGAATATGTGTTTTAAGGATATTCTCCCATGCTGCAGAGTCTCCAACAAAATTAGTTACCCAGCCGGGCAGCGATTGATGCCATACCAGCGTATGACCATGTACACGCTGATTATTTTGCATAGCAAAATTTACTAAAGTATCTGCGTTTGTCCAGCTATAAGTATTTATGCCGGGATGTGTAGATGCCATTTTCATTACATTCTCGGCTGTAAGGCTATTGTATTCACGGGCTGCAACTGCCCGATAGGCTAGATTGTTTCTAAGCAGAGTAACATTAACAGACGCTCCAAAAGGGAAAGGAGCTATACTTTTCAAAGTGGTATCAGATGCAAAAGCATTTGTTGCGATGACTATTATAATTGATAAAATGATGTATTTAGTAAATGAATAAGGTATAAGATTTCTCATTGTGGGTTTTTGAGGGTTTACAACTGTATTCCTGTTAAATGCAAGTCTTGCATAGCTATGAAAAAGTTTAAAGCAGGATGATGTTTTGAATGAAAATACTTATAATTAATTAAAAGAAAAATTCTACATCTTTCGACATTATAACGAATTCGCACACTAGGTATGGCGCGTATTTAAAGCCGTTGCTGAAGGTTTTTAGCAAATAAAATTTGAAACAATAAGATTTAGCGTGTGGAATTAAAACTATTAGTTGATGTGGTACTATTTTTATAGTACAAGTATTTGTATAATAATATCAAAAGGTTTTTTATCTTGATGCTCAATTATGTTTCTACAAGGGAGCGATAAAGACAGAACAACAGAAAACTTTATTTACTAACTATTAATTTTAAAATTATGGCAAAAGCAGCCAAAAAAGCAGCAACTGCTGCAACCAAATCTCCAAAAAAAGCAGCGGCCGACAAATCAGAAAGTAAGCCACCAAAAAAAGCAGCAGCAAAAAAAGCTAACCAGGGTGGTAGTAAGTCAGGCGGCACTGGAAACGCAGGTTTAATGAAGCCTATTACTGTAGACGCTGATTTAGCTAAAGTAGTAGGTCAGGAGCCTTTACCAAGAACACAGGTAATTAAAAAAATGTGGGACTACATTAAGGCAAACGATCTTCAGGACAAAAACAACAGAAGAATGATTAATGCCGATGAAACTCTTAAGGTTGTTTTTGATGGTAAAGACCAGGTTTCTATGTTCGAATTAGCAAAAGTAATAAACAATCATTTGAAGTAACGTGTTCGAAAAGATGCAATGTTGCTCTGCAGCATTGCTTTTGCATACGCCACACTTTTGAACTACAGAACCGTTTACTAAACCGTTTTTGGAGAAGCTGTCTCTGCCATTCAATCATATAAACAGATGAGTTACGGGGACAATTAACGCTTCGGCGAAAGTAAAAAGGTGTGTGTTAATACTCACGCCACAGAGTTTTATGATGCTTACCATTGCGTTTACGAATATGCAATTGCGCCACCACAATTAACAACCAAATTTTCGCTATTTCATATTGAGGTGTTATACCCTTTCTGCTTCAATGTCTTCAATTGTTTCTTTATCTTCTTCAATTTTTCTTCATCTTGCTTAGGGAAACAATACTTAGAGACAATTTAAAGCTAACAGATCATTGTAATGTCCGCCTTATTGATTCCCCAATTTGAAAGAACTTATATCTTATAATAAGCATCTTTTTGTGCTTGAAAACTTTTCAACAATTGTTATTGCATTTTTCAAATTAGTGCATGTTAGTTAAGTGATTTAATTCAAGTAATGTCACTCTTGGGAGAGCAATGATTGTAAGCGAC
>MWYU01000355.1 GCA_002050375.1 Chitinophagales bacterium 62-2 | reverse complement strand
GTATGGGAGAGGGAGTGGACACCACGCACCCTATTGATAATGACTCTACCCATGCTGATACCTTGAACACTAAACCTGCTCGTAAGTAAATACTACTTCGATACTTCCCTAAGTATAGGATGAAGGGAAACAGTTTGCAGACGTTGAGTAATTAGATGTTTATACATTTGCGTTCAAAAAATAAAAAGTTCCGAAAGGAGCTTTTTATTTTTTGGCCTTGTAACAAGTAAAGAGCTATTAATGTTTTTAGATGATTGCTATTATAGCTTCTATCAACTATTCCAATTATAGCCTTCATTAGCCGCTTATTTTATACGTAATCTCTAATATCAAAACAGCTAACATCAAATCTTTCCTCTTTATTCTTGAAAACAATTTTCAACCTTATTACCAGGTAACACTTCTTATCCTGCTTATTAATCGAGGGTATACCTGGCGATAAATATTATCAAACATCTGGTAGCGCGAAGGGTTATTAAAAGCACCCCTGTTTATAAGCGCCCAATCATAACTGCTTAAAGCGCGGCTGTCACCCTGGTAGCTTCCATACTCCTCAATTGTATTGTTATTAACAGGAAAGTTATCCCACAATACTGTCTTGTTGGTAGAGGGGTCAGTTACTTTTACATCCAACGTTCCTCTTGATTGATTGAATACACGGGTAACATAGACGGTTGCATTTACTGTAGTATAAACAGGTTTACCATCTGCAGTTTTTCCTGCTACTATTGTTTTAGACACCTGCCTGCTGTATGTATTATTTTGAGGAATGGGCAGAAATAATTCATTCCAGCTTAAATCTACAATCCTGTCGGGCTGTAGGTTATTGCTTCTGGCTTCATAGTCTGTCAATACTTTCACATTGTCCGATTGTCCTAACTGGAAACGCAGGTCACGGGCAATTTCCTGCTGTACATAATCATTATTCAATCCCCAGTAATTAAAAGAACGGGCATAATAATTAACCGGATTAATAACTACAGTAAGAATACTTTCGTCATACGCCTTCTCCATTAATTCATTTAGATTTCTATAGTTTGGAGTTATAGATTTTACTTTTTTTAGCAATGCATAAGCCTCTTTTGCATCACTCCGGTCATTGTTTTGTAATAGCGATTCCGCCTGGCTGTAATAATGCTGTGTTACCTGTTGTTTGGCAAGTGCATATTCGGCATCATATCTTTTTACTTTAACTTCTTTTGCGGTGTTAGCTACCTCATCTGCTAATGCGTTTAGCTCCGCATATTCTTTCATTATTTTTTCTCCTGAATCGTTTTGACCGCTGTTTTTATAAGCTTCAATTTCCCGCAAATGGCTTTCAACTGCATTGTGGTATTGTTGTTCGAGCTTGCGGATATCAGCAGTATTATTTGTTTTACGAACCTGCTTTGTCAGTTCATAAACTGAGCGGTCTTCCTGTGGATATTTACTTAAGGGATTTATTAAACTACATGCGGTAAATAAAAGAAGAACTGTACTATAAATTATTATGTTTTTCATTTTTCCCTCCATTTTTAACCCAAACTACCACCTGAATCTGGAGTGATTATGAAGAAAATTGTAAAGAAGCAGTTAAACAAAAACTAATAGAGTAAGAGACATCATTAGTTGCTTATATTTTATCAATACGGTTTATAAAATGATTGGATTAAAATTGGTTTTATTTTTTCCGATATTAAAATGATGAATGCCATTTTCAATGTGATAAGTAATGTTGAGGTCATAAGTATCACATATCTTTTTTACAATAGCTAATCCAAGTCCGTTTGAGGTATTGGCGCTATTTTTTGATTTATTAAACCGTTTGAATATTTGCTGTGGGTTGATAGAAGGCAGGTGACTGGTATTGCTGATTTGATATTTATTATTGGTTATCGTTATTATAATTCTACCACTACTATAATTGTACTTAACGGCATTACCAAGTAAGTTGCTGACTAATGAATCTGCCAGAAGCGGATGTAGATTTAATAAAAAGGCTGTGTCAAAATTTGTTTCAACTTTTACCTGCTTGTCTTTAATAAGTTCATCAAATAGCTTCAGGTATTTTTTTGTAATCTCTGTTAAACTTATGGTTTCCTGGGTTTCATACTGGTTGTTTTCAATCTTTGCTAATAACAATAATGATTGGTTTAGTTTGCTTAAACGACTTAATGCTGTACTTGCCTGTATTATAGAATCCACCTGTTCGTCTTTAAGGTTACTATCCTGTAGCAGCAACTCTAATTTACCTTGAACAACTGCCAGAGGTGTCTGCATCTCGTGGGCTGCATTTTCTGTAAACTCCTTAATGCTTACATAGTCGCTATGTATTTTACCCACCATTTGATTTAGTGAAGAATTTAGGTCATTAAACTCTTTTATGTTGGTTTCTTCAAAATGAATTGCTTCCATTTTTTGCAACTCTGCATTACCTATTTTTTGTAATGACCTTCTAAAAGGTCTCCATACAGACTGACTTATTAACCAGTTAACAAGTACTGTGATGACGAATAACGTTACAAATACTATAAGCATTATCCTGGTAATGTTTGCTACAAGCGCTGTTCTTTGCTCCTGCGAGCGCCGGATTGTAATCAGGTAATGGGAGTTATAAATAGGTACAATATGTGTTAGTTGGCGAAAAGGAAGTCTCCTGTTTTCTTTAGCGTCGAATCCGTCAGTTGTTTCAATTGTTGGAAATTTGGTTACAGGTGCATTAACCGGATAAATTAGAATTTCAGGAGTTCTTAAAATGAATGTAGTTCCATTTTCTGTTTCGGTTCGTAAGTAACGCATCCATTGTATTTCTTCTGTAATGAGTTCTTCATCCATTCGAAGGGTTAATTCGTTACTGAACCGGTAATATAAATAGAAGCCTGCCGCTAACAGCAAGGGCACGAGTGCTATAAGGAAATATAAAGTGGTTTTTGTTAAGAGACGCATATGCTACTTATTATGGTTAGAAGAGGAATCTGCAAATCAATTATCGGTAAAACGATATCCTGATCCGTACACTGTTTTAATATAGTCTTCACACCCTGCATCTATAAGTTTTTTGCGAAGGTTTTTTATATGGGAATAGATAAAGTCGTAGTTACTTACCTGCTCATACTCGTCACCCCAAATGTGTTCTGCAATTGCTGCTTTTGTAAGTACCCGCCTGTTGTTGGCTATAAAGTATTCGAGTAATTGATATTCTTTATCTGTAAGGTTTATGGCTCTGTTATTTACAGTTACACGTTGGGCTTCAGCATTAAGTTTTATTTCGTTGAACTCTATAATTTTATTGCCTCCAAAATTCCTTCTTCTGATTATGGCATTGATACGGGCATTGAGTTCAGATAAATGAAAAGGCTTTGTCAGATAATCATCCGAGCCTAATTCCAGCCCCTTTAATTTATCTTCCAATGCATTTTTTGCAGAAATAATAATGATGCCTGATTTAGATTCGATTTCCTTTAGCTCCTTTACAATATCTAAACCGTTTCCATAAGGCAAACCTATATCAACCACCACACAATCATAATTGAAGGTTCTTACCTTTTCCATTCCAGTTACGAAGTCTCCTGCAGCTTCACATACATAGCCCTGGTATTCCAGGTATTTTTGAATGGATTGCCGCAAACCTTGTTCATCTTCAATTATCAGAATTTTCATCTTTAAAAATACTGTTTACATATGTTATGATTGCACACTATAATTGGTGAAGCAACTAATGCCATAAAAAACCCCGCCTGTAAACAGGCGGGGGAAACCAAACCAAAACTAACCCAAAAACTACTATCAAACCCTTGCTTCTGCTATTGCAAATCATTTAAAGCATATTGATATTCTGTTTGAGGCTGATTAGGATATACTCCGGTAATTATTGCACTATTCCCTGCACTTTTCAATGCTTGCTTCAAATCATCTACAGTGCTTACT
>MWYU01000676.1 GCA_002050375.1 Chitinophagales bacterium 62-2 | reverse complement strand
GGTTATAAGTATAGATTATCTCGTAAGGAGTTTTGCCGGCAGTTGGTAGAATGTCCTCTATTTTAGAAGGAGGAGTTCCTAAGAACTGGTAAGACTGTCCATCAATTTTAATAACACCGGTTAAAGGTTGATCGCGTCCCGTCCAGTGCTTTGTTTGGGAGCCACTAAGATTATCACCAAAAGACCAAATACTTAGATAAGGATCATGCGTAATTAATGGATATGCCGGAGCACGAAGATCTTGTGTGTTACCTAAGATACCCGATAAAACCAGCAGAGATAGGAATAAAAATTTTTTCATTATTATGGCTTTCTAAGAACTCTCCGGGGAATTGAGAGTAGCTTGATTATAACTTGTAAATCGTTTAGTAATAATACAGATGAATCGGCGTATGGAAATGTAATTATTGTAGAGGAAATTGAAAATTATGTATAGAACTTCATTATTGCAACCCCGTTACGCAACTCAACAATGATGCCCTAAAGAACTAATGCGGTAACCTAAAAACTTTCAGCTAAGGGCTCAAAGAAAACATGTGCAAAGAAGACACTTATAACCTTGCATTTTTTTATAAAAAATAATGAAGCATCCATTAACTAATTACTTTTCTTATAAACCTCTTTCTGATCGCCTTTTGGTAATACATAGTGTGAATTAGCCCAACGATACCACTCCTCGTTAAGTTGTTTTACAATACCAGCATTTTGATCTGCAAGGTTGTGACTCTCTGTGCGGTCTTTTTCCATATCATATAACTCCCATGTTTGGCTGGCTAACTTTTTTACTGCTTTCAATTTTCCCCAGCGTATAGCGCAATTGTCTTCATGCTCCCAATACATGTATTCGTGCGTCTTTCCTTTGCCCTGTAAAAAAACCGGCAACATGCTGATTCCTTGATTTGGAAGGATCTTGTTGCCATTGTGAAATGTGGAAGGATAACTGGTTTTAGCAACGTCAACAAGTGTAGGCATAATATCGATAAGATAATAGGGAGTATTGTTCCATTTACCTGCCTGGGTTTTAATACCTGCAGGCCAATGAGCAATAAGCGGTGTTGATATTCCACCTTCATAAGTTTCCACTTTAAATCTTTTCAAAGGTGTATTGGAAACATTAGCCCAACCCATACCATAAGAAACTGACCAAAACTTTGTTGGATCATTTACTTCCGATTGTGGCCTTCCGCCAAGCTCTTTATAAGGTTCTCCGGCGCCGCCATTATCTGATAAGAATAATATTAAAGTATTATCAAACCTGCCATTTTTCTTAAGCATGTCAACCAACTTTCCCACGTTATAATCCATGCAATAAATCTGTGCAGCATATACAGCCATTCTAAAATCTACTTCTTCTTTTTCTTTTTGAGTTAGTTCATTCCATGGCCTTACATCCCGGGCGGCAAGTCCCCATTCATTTTTAGATATTCCTAATTCAACCTGCTTACGAAACCGTTCCTGGCGAACTGTATCCCAGCCTTTCATATACTTGCCAATAAACTTTTCATAATCTTCTTTTTTTGCCTGAAGTGGCCAATGCGGTGCAGTATGAGCGAGGTAAAGAAAGAATGGCTTTTGATCCTTCTGCTCTTTTATAAACTTAATAGCATTATCAGTAAAAGCATCTGTATCGTAGAAGCCTTCATCTTTTGCCGGGTAAACAGGTGGTGCATTATCAACAGTAATTCCTCTTGGAGGAAAAGGTTGAAGATGACTAGCGCCGCCGGAAAGGATTCCATAATAACGTTCAAAGCCACGCTGCAAGGGCCATTTCTCCTGTCCATGCATTCCGATATGCCACTTACCCGACATATAGGTGTGATAGCCCGCATTCTTTAATACCTCTGCAATTGTTACACTATTCCTGTTTAAATAACCTTTGTAACCCGGAACTCCCCAATCATTTATTCCTGGCTTTTCAGGGTCTTCGGCCATGTGGCCGATACCAGCTTCGTGGGGGGTAAGACCTGTAAGCAGACTTGCTCTTGTTGGACAACAACGACCTACATTATAAAACTGTTTAAAACGAACCCCGTTAGCAGCAAGCTTATCTATATTAGGTGTAGGAATTTCGCTACCATAGCTTCCAATATCAGCGTAGCCCATATCATCTGCAAGTATGATAATAATATTAGGTCGTGTATCTTTTTGGCTATAGACGTTGTTGAGAGCGAAAACAGTAATGAATATTGAAAGCGCCAGCATTTGTTTAAATTTCATCAGCAAACTTTTAATGAACAATGGTAAAACCCACTTATGATCTTAAATATAACTCTTGTAGCACCTTCTGTTAAACATGTAGCACTTCGTAAAATCAACCGTCGTATATCCTACATAACAGAAAAAGCAAAATGATTTTTTAAGGACACTGCTCCATAACTCTCCATCAGTCGTTGCACACTCTTTGTGCATACATTGATAATTAAATAAAATATTTTATCAATATCCTTCATTCTGCTGGATGTGACTTACATCAATTTCCGTTTGGGGAATTGGAAACAGAACCTGTGTACTCTTTGCACTTTTCCCTCTTGCCACTGCATTGCTAATAAATTTTCCATGCCTGATTAAATCCTGGCGGCGAAAGCCTTCAGTAAAAAATTCCCAAAGTCTTTCATTTAAAATAGCATCTCTAAAACTTTCTTTTGTAAAAGATCCAACACTATATAAAGAAACATTTGCCCGGCTTCTTACTCTATTAATCAAAGTAATACTTTCCTGATTTGGACCAGTTAATTCATTCAATGCTTCAGACCTCGACAATAAAATATCTGCATACCTTAATTCAGGTATATCATTTCCGGCATCAGCATTTAATGAATTTGGATCAGGGAAATATTTAAAACTTCTCGAGTCATTTTTTCCTAACAATTGAACTGTAACTCCGGCAGCAGTTTTATACGAAGTAAGGATGCATCCTTTTCTTTTATCAGTAGCGGCAAAAGAGTTTACAAATGCATCATACAACTTATAGTTAGAAGCAAAACTTGCCTGGTTATTCAACCTTGGATAAGTAGCAGGAAAAGAAACAGCCATCCATTGATTACCCTGTCCTGCTATGTTTACACATGGACTCACAAATATATATTCCTGATTAAGTTCATTTTCCACTTTAAACATATCCACGTATTCAGGGTATAAATCATAAACCCCTAGATCCATAACTTTTTGAGCAGCATCAGCGCATTTCTGCCATTGCTTTGTATTAAGATAAAATTTTGTAAGAAATCCTAATGCTGCTCCTTTTGTAGCTCTGCCATACTCAGTTTGTTTTAACGGTAAAAGATCAGCCGCTGCTATAAATTCCTTTTCCAAAAAGGTTCTCATTTCAGTATCAGTAGCTCGCTGTGGACTGCTATTAGTTTCCTTAGATGTAGTTATTAATGGAACAGGACCAAACCAATCATACAATAAATAATAGGCGTAAGCTCTTAAAAATTGAGCTTCCCCTTTATAAACTTTCCTTTTGGATTCTTCCATTGGTGCTTTATCGAGGTTATCTATTAAATTATTAGCATCCCGGATAGTGCGGTAGGGCTTATTCCATGCCTGTCCATTGAACCAATCCATTGTCGGTTCCCAGGTAAAATTATATAACTGTGCTGCATTACCTGCTACTCCGCCACCTGCCTGATACATAATTTCTGTAGGCAGTTCTGCGAAATTGATTTTTGCATTCATGGGAAATGCTACATATTGTGCATTGCTATACGCTGAAATACTTAAAGCTTTGATCCCCGATTCTGTACGCAGGAACTCTTCTGTAGAAAGCTGAGAAAAATTATCTTCTTCCAGTGCTTTCTTACATCCTGCAAAAGTGAAGACTAACAAAATAGATGTTAGACTAAGCAAATTTTTATATATTCTGTTTTTCATTATTTTCTTTTTTCAATTACTCGTTATTAAAAACCGATGTTAACACCCACTAAATAAGTCTTTGCTAAAGGATATGCATTATAATCAACTCTTACATTTCCATCACCATTTACACTTACTTCCGGATCATATCCTGAATAGTTGGTAAAGGTTTTTAAATTTTGTCCTGTAACAAAAATTCTGGCAGACTTTATGGCCTTAATGTTACCCAGGGGGATTTGGTATGTTAGCGTTAGATTTTTCAATCGCAGGTAAGATGCATTTTCAACGGTTAATGAATTTATCCGTTGAGCAGCATAATCATTATAACCAACATTTGAAGGCCATCTATTACTTGGATTATTTGCTGTCCACCTGTTAAGCAAAGGCTCTGCTAATGTATTTCTTAAAGGGTCAAGAGGAAATAAGGCTTCCAACAAGTTCTGATTTAAAATATCAACCTTACCCACTCCTTGTAAAAAAACATCAAGACTAAAATTTTTATAGCTTAAACTATTGCTAATACCATAAGTTAGTTCAGGTAACGGATTTCCTATTAAAGTACGATCGGCTGGATCTATTTTTCCATCCGAATTCACGTCCTTAAATATAAGGTATCCTGGTTTCGCTTTTGGCTGCGAAGACTTAGCAATATCATCCCCGCTTTGAAAGACACCGGTTACCTCATATCCATAAAAACCTGCTAAAGGATAACCCGGCTGTATAACAGTTATCTGATTGGTAAATGGCAAAGAACCAGTAAGTATCTGGGTGAGAGGGCCTATGTCTGTAACTTTATTTTTTAAAGTGGCTAAATTGAAAGTGGTAGTCCAATTAAATTTACCTGCAAAATTTTTAGTTTCAAGTAAAAACTCCCAACCTTTATTTTCTATACTACCAATATTAGTTAATTGAGAAGTAAATCCTGTAGTTGCACTAATCGGCAGATTAAGCAACATATCCTTCGTGTTCTTTTTAAAATAATCTACCGTTAAACTTATTCTGCCTTTTAATAAACCAGCATCAAGCCCAACATTGAATTGAGCTGTAGACTCCCATTTTAAATCCGGATTAGGAATACGGGTAGGTGCCTGTCCAATTTGTGTAGTTCCTCCCAGGTTAGCTCCTCCTGAATTATTGAAAGTTGCTACTGAATTTAAATTTCCAATATCCTGGTTACCAGTTAAACCATAGCCAGCCCGTAATTTCAGGCTGCTGATTTGTTGGATGTTTTGTATAAATGGTTCTGAGCCCATTTGCCAGGCACCAGAGAAGGAAGGAAAATAACCGTACTTATTATTGATACCAAACCTGGAAGAACCATCCGCTCTTATAGTAGCAGTTAAAATATATTTTCCCTTATAATCATAATTTATTCGGCTTAAAAATGATTGCAATTTATTAGTGCTTTTATTGCTGCCTACATCAGCCAAAGAGGTACTTCCTGCACCGAGACTGTTTGTACCATTTAGGTCGGAAGGGAAGCCAACATTACCTGCATTAAAATTATTATTTAGAAAATACTGGTAAGTATAGCCACCTAAAAATCCTATTCGATGATCGGCTATCTGCTTTGCATAATCTATTGTAGCCTCTATCAGGTAATTAGAACGGGTTCCATTAAATACAGATCCTATTCCCCCGTTTGCAAAACCTGCTTTTGTTGCTGTTGAATTATAAACATCCCTCCTGGAGTTAGTGTAATCTGAACCAAGGTTTATTTTAGCTTTTAAGCCTGGGATAATAGTGTACTCACCGAAAATATTACCAAAAGTTCTGCTTGTTGCTTGTGTGCCATCTAACCCATTTGCTAAGGCCAAAGGGTTTTCCATATCAATATTATAATACTTCGCATAATTGCCCGCTTGATCAAATGGAGAAACGGTGGGGAAAAATTGTATAGCGGCATTAATAATTCCAGCTCCTGCATTGAAACCTGTACCACCGAAAGCCACTAAGTCATCATTGATTAATGAAGTATTAAGGTTAAAACCAAACCTGAAATTGTCTCCCGATTTATTTTCTAAATTAATTCTACCTATATATCTTTTAATACCAGAGCTTATAATTACCCCTTGCTGGTTATATACATTTAAAGAAGCATAGTACTTGGTATTAGCTGAGCCGCCCGAAAATGAAAGGTTGTGGTTCTGTAAGGGGGCATCTCTGTAGATTAAACTTTGCCAGTCTGTTCCTGCACCGATCGCAGTTATATCTGCTGCTGAAAACACAGGAGCGCCACCTCTTGCTAACGAAAGCTCATTCTGCACCTGTATATACTGTGCTGTAGTTAAAATATCCAGCTTTTTAGCCACTTTTTGAGTACCAAAATAGCTATCATAAGTTACCCTCATTTGTCCTGATTTACCTTTTTTCGTAGTAATCAGAACAACACCATTAGCGCCTCTTGATCCATAAATAGCAGCAGCAGAAGCATCTTTTAAAATTTCTACCGATTCAATGTCGTTGGGATTTAATGAATTTAAAGGATTTCGTGCCTGGCTGCCTGCAGGAAAACCACGACCGGCGCCACCACTAATAGGTGCATTATTATCAATAGGTAACCCATCTATAACATATAAGGGGTCGTTACCTGCATTTACTGAACTGGCTCCCCGTATCCTCACAGAAAGTCCACCTCCAGGCTCCGAGCTGGTTTGGGTGATATTAACACCAGCAGCCCTGCCGGCAATTAATTGCGTTACCGAAACGTTTGCACCTTTATTAAAGTCTTCTGAAGATAGGGAGGTTACTGCTCCTGTAATATCTTTTTTCCGCTGCGTTCCATAACCAACTACTACCACCTCGTTTTGAACATTTTCGGTAGCTAATAATCTAACTGTAATATTTGCCCGGTTTTTAATAGCTATCTCTTGCGAAGCATAACCAACAGAAGAAAAGATAAGAGTACCATTTCCGTTAGCAACGGTAAGATTGAAAAAACCACTTGAGTCTGTACTGGTTCCGGAAGGCCCATTTTTTAACCGGACGCTAGCTGCTGGTAACGGAGATCCCTGGTTGTCAGTTACTGTTCCTCTAACAGTTATAGGGGTTTGTGCAAACAGGCTGAAAGAGAAGAACAATAAAAGAACAGAAAATAAGACAAAGAGCTTTTTAAATTTTTCCATATATAGTAATCGTTATGAAGTATAAAAGTAGTGATGGTAATACAAACCGGAGTTTCAATTTTGTATTGCGGAATATAAATTTGGTATTTTGCACCCCTGACTTAAAAAAAATCCGAGGCTTGTAGGAGAAGTTACATCTTCTTCAGCACCGTGAAGTTTTTTCATCTTCTCGCCAATCAAAAAACATTCGTAATAATGCTACATCCCGGGCTGTGGATATGGATACTTATCAAAAACATCGCCTTTACCAAACATGCCTGATTATTTTGTTTTGTTAGCTCCTGTTCCGTTTGTTTCTTCATTTGAGCAAGTGCAGAGGCTTACTTTTTATCAGTCGAAAACTTTTAAGACAAAAGGTATCGCTCTTTATGCTTTCCATTTTTATTGGCATTTTAACATAGCCGTTTTAGCAGGACTATTATCTGTTACTCACATGTACAGCATAACTTTTTGAAGCAAACTAAAAGTGGAACTGACGACGCCTTTAATGGTATCATTACATTCATCAAGATCACATAGTTTTTACTAATCATCATCATCGGCTACGCTGCGGCGGTTAGTTCGGCCTTCAGACCTTTTCATATTCTTTTGCTGTGCTGCAGTTTTTATTGTAGCCATTTTTGCTTTCGTGCTTTTTATCCAGTTCAAAAGATCGGTCAACAATTCATCACGTTTCTCCGGGTTGCTTGCGGCAATATTATTATGCTCCCCTTCATCTTTTTTTAAATTATATAACTCAACCGTGTTATTCGTAGCTCTTTTGGCCCAGCTACCATCTAATAACCACTCTTCATGGTATAACATAATTTTAAAATCTCCTTTACGCATAACAGAAACTGGTCTTGTTCTAAACAAAGAATCTCTTGGACGAATAACAGGTCTGTCTAAGTAGCCGGGGAAATGCCAAAATATTTTATCACGCTTTGTTGCTTGCTTACCGGTAAAAAGCGGAGCAATGTTTTCACCATCTAATAATCTGTTTGCCGGAAGTTTTACTTTACCAAGTGCAGCAAACGTTGGATAAAAATCAAGGTTAATGATTGGTGTATTGTTTACTGAGCCGGGAACTATATTTCCCGGCCAACGGGCAATAAAAGGTTCTCTTATTCCACCTTCGTAAAACGCACCTTTATTACCACGTAAAGGTTCCTGTGGAGTTATGTTGGTACCGCCATTATCTGAAGTAAAAATTACTAATGTATTTTTATCGAGCCCCAGCTTCTTAAGATGGTCAAGCAGTAGTCCTACGCTTGCATCATAGTCGTAAATACAAGCTGCATACAGAGGATTATTATGGTACTTACCCGGCTTTTTATTTTGAAACTTTTCCAAAGTTTCTTTACGTGCCTGGTGCGGACCATGAACAGCGTTATGAGATACATAAGCGAAAAATGGTTTGTCTTTATTAGCTGTGATAAATTTAATTGCAGCGTCTGTTTTTTCAAATATTCCCTTTGGATCATCCGACACTCTCATCTTCCTATCCTTTGCAGCAGCTCCCGACTCCATTACAACATCAAAACCCTGGTGGCCGGGATCAGTACTATCACTTTCATCACCAAGATGCCACTTACCAAATATTCCGGTAGCGTAACCTGCAGTTTTTAATGCTTCAGCCATAGTAACAAATGATGGGGCAAGCTCGGGATGATTAGCAACAGGTGCAAGCCTCATTAGATTGATTGGCCCCTTCATGCTATTACCTACTGCATATACTTCGTGCCGTGGAGTGTATAAACCTGACATCATACAAGCACGGCTTGGAGCACAATTTGCACCTGCAGCATAAGCGTTGGTGAAACGCATTCCTTCCTTTGCTAACTTATCTATGTTAGGCGTTTCATAATAATCCGTAACCTTATTATATCCTACATCCATAACACCCATATCATCGGTAAAGATTAAGACAATGTTAGGCCTGCTGTTATTTGTGCCCTGAGCATTTAGGTTATTTACTGCAAGGAGCGAAAAGAATATTACAATTAATAGAGAGGTTTTGTAAGGCATGTTTTTGAAATTATTTTTTGTTCTTAAGACAAGTACTGCAAATTTTGTTGTTGCAGGTTTTTGTTCAATTATAAAGTAGACAAGGACCCAACGGCGGTTCTATTAAAGCACAGACTTTGGCTCAAAAAAAAATTACCTATGTTTTTAACGCTTGATATTTTAATCAGTTATTCAACATCTCCATTTTTACCTGCAGCTCTTTCACGTTCGGCATTGTTCAACCCGTTTAGGGGAAATACCTGATTATTGGTTGCCCAATTATTCCACATAGCTTCGAGTTCTTTTACTTTGGCTGGTTGTGATTTTGAAAGGTCGTTTGTCTCAGACCGGTCAGCAGTAATATTATACAACTCCCACGAACCGGCGTATGGTTTAATCTTAGTTCCCTTTGAAACAAGCTTCCACTTTCCAAACCGCACTGCCCTGTTCGCTTCATGTTCCCAGTAAATAGGTCTCTCCGGAAGGTTCTTTTCGCCTTTAAAAATGCTCAACAGGCTCTTTCCGGAAAGGGGTGCAATATCATGACCATTGAAAGTTGCAGGATATTTTGCCGCTGAAATGTTTACAAATGTTGGCAACAAATCTATTAGGTGTGCGGGAGTATTTACCACACTTCCTTTGTTTGCAAGCATTGCAGGCCAACTAACAACACATGGAGCAGAAATACCTCCTTCGTGCACCCAATGTTTATACAATCTAAAAGGTGTGTTACTGGCGTTTGCCCAATTTATACGATAACTTTCATAACTATCTCCGGAGCCCAATGCATTAATCGTTTTATTATCCCTGCTAATGAATTCAGCACAGCCTCCATTGTCGGAAAGGAAGATGATTAATGTGTTATCAAACAAATTATTCTTCTTCAGAGCCTGAACTATTCGCCCAACTCCCTGGTCGAGGCAATCAACCTGGGCAGCGTACACTGCCATTCGTTTTGCCCATATTAGTTTTTCCGATTTGGATATGTCATCCCATGCAGGTACTTCTGCATCTCTTGGATTTAATTTTGCTGATGCATCAAGTAAACCTGTCTTTTGTTGTTTGCTGTATCTCTGCTCCCTTAACTTGTCCCAGCCTGCCAAATACTTATCTGCGTATTTTTTTATATCTTTTTCTTTAGCATGTAAAGGCCAGTGTGGTGCGTTATAGGCCACATACATGAAGAAAGGATTTAGATTTTTGTTATCCTTATGTTGTTGAATATAACTTGCAGCAGTATCAGATAGCGCATCAGTAAGGTAAAAATTATCACCAGGTTTAACCGGATCATTTCCATTCTTCAAACCTTTAGGATCGAAATAATCTGCAGCTCCGGGTATAATGCCATAGTATTTATCAAAGCCTCTTTGCAAGGGCCAGTTATGTTTTGGACCATTGTCTTTTGTATTATTTGCAACATGCCATTTACCGGTTGCATAAGTTGAATATCCTGCCGGTTTTAAAACTTGTGCAATGGAAACGCATTTGTCATTTAAGTCCCCGGCATAGCCAGGCTCTTTTGTTGGATTGCCAGTCATGTGACCCATCCCTGCCATGTGCGGATACAAACCTGTTAACAAAGAAGCCCTTGTTGGACAGCAACGGGCAGTATTATAAAACTGCGACATTCTTAACCCGTTACTGGCAAGTTGATCAATATTAGGAGTTTCAATCTCTGATCCAAAACAACCAATATCAGAGTATCCCATATCATCAGCAAGTATTACAATAATGTTAGGTCTTGATGTTTTTTGAGCATGAAGAATGGTTGAACAACTAATCGTTATACAAACAAAAAAGCAAAGGGTTTTAAAAGAGACTGTTCTCATCATAGTATTTTTACATGTTCATTTCAATTATAGATTTTCTTATTCTATCACTTCAAACTTCGTAATATTTAAAAATGTATTCTTTGATTGTGGATCCTTTTCGCCTGTAACGGATACTGTTATTGTATGTTTTGCATTGATGAGATTAGCGTAAGTTTTCACTAACTCTGCTTCACCATTTTTTGAATTATAAGTATTTACTTTTTCCGCTTCTTTACCATCAATCTCTACTTTTACTATACCGGAATTTTGAAAAGATGAAAGATAGACCATAACTCCTTTACCTGTAAAATCTGCTCTTACACTTCCATCTTTATCATTTGTAAAATAGGGCCCTTTTGCTCTTTGCCAGTTTCCTGTTAACACCCAGTTCTTTTTTGGAATTACATTTTTTACCGCAGGATCAAAGTATAAAACATAAGGTTCATTAATTGCATATTGATAATAAGGGCGCAACGTTAATTGAGAATGATTTTTTATATGGTAGTTTAAAGGCTTGTTGTCTATTGATGTAAAGTTTGACGCAAGATTATTTTCATTCACAAACTCAGTTGGATATTCGGTAATAACGTTAGAAGCCATTGCTACCGGACCATACATTATTGCTGCCGGAAATGGTTTTGAATCATCTAACCTGTCCACATATAAATTCATTGGAAAGACAATTTTCACTTTGTCTCCATCTTTCCAGTTACGTTTAACCTGCATCCAGTTATTGGCAAAAGTTGTTTTAATTGCTTTACCATTTACCATTACCACCGGCATCTCCTTTGCCCATGAAGGTTTACGAAAACTAATAGTATTGCTACCTGAAGCAGATCCTTTTACACCAATAGAAAATTCTGTTTCATTACTCTCCGGAAACTTTGTTTGCTGATTAATAGAAAGATTATTCCATTGAACTTTTGATGGAGTATATAAGTTAACATACAAGCCATTTTTATTTTTAAAATAAACAAGATCAGCATACTCAGCTACTGCCTGCGGACGAGTACCTGTGCAACAACTCCAACCTAAATGATAATTATATTTTGTTCCTTGCCTCGGATTATAATCTGCGTAATAATGTACTTTACCATCTTTCGTCATCGGAATATTTGCCCCTATCCCATTGATGGTCATTTTTTCAATCCAGTCTCCATATTTTGCATCACCTGTTACTTCCATTAAGTATTTGCTTAATTTAAATATTGCCCACGATCCGCACTGTTCTTCAAACGAATTATGTGTGTTTTCTAAAACATTTATAAGATCCTCTTTGGCTAAAAATCTCTCATTTGGCCCATATCCACCGGTAGCAAAACATTGTTCATTTTGCATATAGTCGTAACCATTTTTAATAATGGTTTTATACTTCTCATCACCACTTACCATATAGGCTGCTGCGGCACTGCTTAATGTATTTAAATGGCTATATGCATGGTGACGAACTTTGGTATTTACCTTCTCTCCTCTTGCATATATATTCCAATAATCGTGGTACTCCCATATCTTACCAAAGTCCAAATACTTTTTATCTTTTGTAACTGAATAAGCCCTGTATAAATTTTCTGAAAGCGTGTACCATTCACTTGCAGTTTGACCATAAAGGCGATCCCGGTTTAAATTTTTAATAGCCCAATCTGTTATAACACTTAAATATTTCAGTGACTCCTTGTTACCGGTAAAAACATAATTATCAACCAACCCGCCAATCATTTTTTCATACACATATTGTGGGGCGTTAGGCTTTTTGCTATAGAAAAAATATCCATCTTTATCAATTGTTTTTGCCCACTCATCTACCAATGTATTCACCTTGGTTTTCATAGCCTCATTACCCGATACTGCATACAACCTGCTCATACCGGATAAGAATTGACCGAACACATGAAACACATCATTCGTGTACCATCCGCCCATATCTTTTGCAGCATTAGTTGGCAAGCCTGCTCTTTCTCTAAAACCTTTTAAAATATCATCATTGGGTATAGCGAGATAATCAGCTACTACTTCATCGAACTGTTTTTTCAAAGGGCTTTCCTGCAGTTTTACTTCGTTGTATTCAAAAGGTTCTAATAATAATTTATCTCTATCAAATACTTGTTGCTGAGCAATTGAAATATTAGTTATACAGCCAATACTGATAAACATTACAATCCTCTTTATAGCAGGTTCTTTCATATTTTTTACCAGTAGTTGTTCAAATGCTTTTATTCTTTACCGAATCAAATCATTATTTCTCTTTAGTAATCTTCCAGTCTTTAGGAGCTACAAAGCCTTTCTTAGGCCCTTTAGACAAAATTTCCTTTGGTGCTTTAATTGCATCGTAAGGAGCAACCTCCGCCTTAAGTTTATTATACATATCAGGATTAGATGCCTTTAAATTATTCTTTTCAGAATAGTCGGGAGGGATATTAAATAGCATATCTCCTTCTTTCATTTGCATTTTAGGAATACCCATATCTTTTATCAGTTTCCAGTCACCATGTATTATCGCTCCATGGCCCAGATAAAACTCCCTGTCAATATTTTTAGTTTTCCCGCTTATTACAGGCCACATGCTAATTCCATCAAATGGATTTTTAGCTGCTGATTTTACTCCTGCTATTTCTTTAAAAGTTGGGAAAACATCTACATACCCCATTACCTGTTCGATTTGTTTACCGCCTGTTATACCTGCTGCCGGCCATTTAATTACTGCCGGGGCCCTCACTCCGCCTTCCCACTCATCAAACTTATATCCTCTCAATTCACCATGTGAATTAACTCTCCCGTTTCCCGCAGCACCATTATCGCTATGGAAAAGAATAAGGGTATTATCGTCTATTTTCAGATCTTTTAAAGTTTGTAAAATTCTTCCAATGCCCTTGTCCATGTTAGTTACCATGGCGGCATAAGTTTGTTTAGGAGTATTTCCATGTCCCCTGTCTCCACTTTCGGCTCCTTCGTCACCGCCTTCAGTTCCATTAAATCTTGGTTTTGAAGGATCGAAACCATTTTCTTTAAGGTCTTCATCCGGAGCCTGTAAAGGCCCATGTGGAGCATTGAAAGCAACATACATGAAGAAAGGCGCAGATTCTTTTGAGTAGGATTTAATACATTTTACAGCTTCGTCTGATAGAAGGTTTGTTGAGTATCCTTTATCTTTTGAAGGTTGATAATCGTTGTGCCAGTCTACTTCGCCTTCTCTTTTATGAGTAAAATAATCTATTGCACCATTTAAATGTCCATAAAAATGAGTAAACCCTCTTCTCATTGGATGATACTGCAATGTATTGTGGCCGAGGTGCCATTTGCCTATAATAGCACGGTTTTTATAACCTGCCTCTGCTAACATTTGTGGTAATAATTGTTCTGCAGTATCCAGTCCAAAATCACTCCATGGCGGTATAGTAGTCTCACGAATACCATGACGATTTGGGTAACGACCAGTTAATAAGCCGGCTCTTGTTGGAGAGCAGATGGGGGCTACATAATAACGGTTTAAAACAACTCCATCTTTGGCTAACTGGTCAATATTAGGAGTTTTAATTGGACTGCCATGAAAACCAACATCTCCCCAACCAAGATCATCAGCAAGGATTATAATAATATTTGGTTTTTTTTGCGCCTGGCTAACGCCCAGAAGCGGCAGAAAAAACAACGAGGCTTGTAAAAGTTTTTTCATTAGGTAATGCATGGAAAGTAATGTTTATGGTACTATAGATTATTAATTTTAAAAGGTTATTATAAGACCAGAGTTTATCATAGCATTGCACGTAAAGTGATTGCGACCCGCAAAATGCGACGGGCAGGCAGCAACGATGAAGCTATGAAAACTATGCTGGTATCATTATAATTAACTTGTTAATTATTACTGTTACTATTTAGTTGTTGATAGTTTTTTATACAGTGCAAGGTTGTATTCTTCAAGCCCGAAAATGCCATTAAGATGACTTGTACTTACCCACGGTAACCATGCACGATGTATTCCAAAGCCTCTCATAGGTGCAATGCTCCAATGTTCCTGCTGCCATCCGGTACCTAAAAGATCGTAAGTTCTATCAGGCAAAGCCAACATTCCCTTTGTATTGTGCAACAGGATTTTTGCTACATCTTCGTAATGTTTGTCATTAGCAATTACAGATAATTTAGCGTATTCATCTACATCAAAACTCATATATGCGTCTGCTAAAGAATGTCCTGTAGAAATTAATTGAAGACCAACTGTTGAAACGCCTTTCTTCCAGTGCAAATCTTTATCCTGCTCATCTTCAGGCATTGGAACGTCCCAGATATACATCCAGGTTTCAGCAAAATCAGCGGCTACCTGTGCCCGGCTTATCCATTTGTTATCCTTTGTAGTTTCATAAATATCGAGATAGGCTTCTAAAGATAAAGTACCTGCTTCCTTATCAATAACGTTTGGATTATCTAAAGTTCCGCCAACAAACAAGCCTTTGTTCTGCCCGATACTCCAGCAAAAATCTCCGGCTCTTATTGCAGCATTTTTATATTGTGGCTGCCCTGTAAGTTCAGAAAGTAATAATAAATAAGATATAACCGAGTAGGTAGATTGCAGTGATGAGTCAACTATTTTTCCTGTGCCCATCTCCCATCCTCTGGGGATACCGCCTGCAGCAGTTTGGTGTGGCAGCAGCCAATCGCCGAAACTTTTAGCCCATGTTAACCAATCTTCGTGCAACCTGCCTTGTTTCTTTTCACGTTTAATAGCTCTCAATAAAGATTTAAGATCGTCACCAAAGATGCGCAGGTACATTTTACCATCCTGCGGACGATTCATTACAGGAATACCTGTATCCAAATTAAAACCTTCACCATTGGGAGGTGATAACGTTAGGGTTTTAACAAATGAATTGATGATGTTGATTGCCTGTTGACGGTGGAGAGAATCAAGCGGAGATTGCCCCCGGTCGGCATCCTGTAAAAGAAAGTTAGAACTTTCCAATGCCTTGCCAACAAAACCCATAGTAGTAGTTCTGTTACGCGCTGCTGCCGATGTTACAGCAGGCATTGCCTTTGCGATTCCTGATAAACCAATTTTAGTTTCTACACGATCTCCCAGCATATCAATAAGGCTTCTCCTGGCAGCTTCTAAATCCTGAAAATTCACTTGTGGCTTTAGTATGTTATATGCCCAGCGCCATGCATTTTTATAATAAGCTGGAAATTCATCCTCATTATTTGCAAACCTAAAGTCAACTTTATATTGTTGGGTAAAACCACTCTGAACAGGATGATACCTGCGGCGCCATTTATTCAATTGACCACCGGGATAAGTTCTGCCTCTGTAAGTATACGCACCTTCAGAACCCGGCCACATATACCCGTACTCAATGTTATCATGGATTTGCTGCACACCAATAGATCCAAATTTGAATTTTCCATCTATCAGATCTTTTACCTGCAGGTCTCTTGAATCTTCTTTGGTTGTGTTTCCTGTTGGCGCCGGATTTAGTATTGAAACTGATGTACCATCTTTATATTGAATACCGAAAAGAGGCGCAGGAAGCCTGTCTTCTCTAATCCATGTTACCAGGCCACTTTTCTTACCGCCTATTGCAACTTCAGTAAGATTGTCTGTACTTCCGTAAATCATTCCGGGAGCAAAATAATTTACATCGCTGCGGGTTTGTTTTTGTTGATTACGAAATGTAACGGCTGATAAAAAGCCAGCACCAGCATTAGTTCCTGATACTTCAACCCTTCTGTCTAATTGCAATACATCTCCTTTAATTTTCCATTGGTCATTTACTATAAATGATGCTTTATCCGTTTTGATAATTGCTTTTCCTGAAAAGCCATTTGTGGTTTTATTTACTTGTTCGTAACCTGTAGTTGCTTTTGAAATATTTACCGAGTCAAGGTAAACTTCAATTTGAGCAGGAGCAGTTTGGGATACAGAAGAAAGCCCTGCTTTATCCAAATAAATTCCCCATTTGCTGTCGTTGTTTTTTCTTAGTGATATAACGCCGCCATTTAAAAGTTTACCAACAGTTATGTCCTTTACATTAGCTGAAGGCGGTTGTGCAACTACTAAGGATGAACTATAGCACGATATTAAAAAGAACAAAAAAAGTTTCTTCATTTGTTGTGCGCTTATCGGGTTAAAATATCAGGCATATCATAAACTTTTCCATTAACAGTAATGGGGATAACAGGCCAGCCATCTGCTTTTGTAATATTCACTATACCATCTTTTGTAAGTATGAAAGTATCGAACGATAAAGCTCTTTGTGTAAAGGGGTTCCATGCAAAAGCCTGGTTGTTATGTACCACTTCTTTTGAGTCGGATGATGCTAACCAATCTCTTTCATTATAACTAATTCCTCCGCCAACATGAATGTATTTCCAATAATCAGCATAGCCTTGCCGGGCATACCATTGTTTCGTTTGCTCAAATATTTCACTTGCCTTCGCTCCCTGTTTTGTAGCAGCCTGCATGTTGGCACTAATGGTTGCTGATGCCTTCATACTTTTCTTTAAATCAGCAGGCACATCTCCAAAGTAAACATAGCGACCCACCGAAGCTACCAGCCCCCACTTGCGGGCACATAAGTTTAGAAAAACATATTTCTGAAGCTTTTTATCTGTAGGGGGATAGTGATAATAATCAAGCAATCTTTCATCTGAACCAATTAATAAAACCGTTGGTCTTAAGCCACGGTTCATCAACTCGTTTGACAGAATAGTTTCCATCTCCCTTTCTGTCATCCCCGGCTTTACTAATTTTGCAGTAGCAGTTACAGCTTCTGTTGCCTGCTGCCCAACCCATTTGTATTTTTTAATTTCTGCCGGAGTAAGCTGGTAACGAAGCGGAGCAAAGTCTCCTTCTATAACTTTAAGATCACCATATTCAATATCGCTGCCAATTGTTTTTCCGCCGGACAGCTTTTTAATGATCGCCATTTTTTTGTCACTTGTATTCGGCCCATCAAACCAATCATAGCCTTTTGCTTCATAGCCAAGTCCTTTCAGGTCTTCTTCCATCAAATGCGCAACTTCAGTATTATTGGCAAGAAGATATTTTTTTCCACCCTTCATTATTAAAACCGAAGCATCACCAATTGCAGAAGTTATTAATATATGATTGTCGCCAATACCGGCAGTGATCCATGAGAAATTATTGTTCTTTGACAGTAGAATACCCTCCAGCTTTTCGTTCGATAAGAATTGCTGAACCTGTTGCATTTTTTCTTTTATCTCATCATTAAGCTCTGCTTTCGACACAATTCCTTTAAATGATTCATATTGAATATTATTATCATTCTTCTGCGAAAATGCTTGTTTAAAGAAAAGAAGTAGTACACTGCATATAAAAATCCGTAAGCTTAAGGCAAAATGCATATAACAATCGTTTATATTATTTGAAGTTTAACTTCAAAAGGTTTATTCGCTTTTAAAACTGCGGACAAACAAAGAATCAGGGTGGCATTTAATGATCAATATTAGCTGATTTACAAAAATCCGACTATCAATTTTTGTTCAATAACTAGTACTTTTTTTACTTTCGCCTGCTGCCAGCTACTAAAGTATATTTAATGGACGTCATATATGCATTAACATTGCCAGCTGCCTCCAACATGTACTTAACCCTTTTTCAGATTTTTTGTCAACAACTTTTCAATTTCTTCTAATGATCGTCCTTTTGTTTCGGGTACTTTTTTCATTACAAATAAAAAGTAGAGCAAACAAATACCAGCATGAATGGCAAACGTTGCAGGCAAACCAAAGTGTGCTCTCATAATCGGGAAGGAAGCAGTGGTAACAAAGTTGGAAATCCATAATGCAAGTGTTGCTAAAGACAATGCATTACCACGAATCCTGTTAGGAAATATTTCAGACAAAGCTACCCATGTTACGGGACCAAGTGTGGCAGCATAAATAGCAATAAAGCCAAGCACAAAAGTTAATATCCAATAGCCAGGTAAAGCAAAATAAAAAGCTGCAGCAAGAGCAAGTGCATCTATACAAAGAAGAGCAGACCCCCATAATAATAATTTTCTTCTGCCCACTTTATCAATGGTTGCAATGGCAACAAAAGTGAAAATAAAATTGATAAGCCCAAGAATAACCGCTTGTAAAAAAGCAGAGTCTTCTGCCATGCCCGCCTGCTGAAAAATTTTAGGCGCATAAGAGAACAATGAATTTTGTCCATCAGCTTGCGAAAAAACAGCAATCGTAATTCCGATAAGCACTATATAAAAAATATCTTTTTTAAACAGGTCACTAAGATGTTCTTTTATCTCATTCGAAAAACTTTTCCTGATTGCTTCTGCCTCTTCTACTGCATAAGCTGACCCCCCAATACGTGTAAGTACTTTCTTCGCATCTTCATCGCGATGTTTTCGTATTAACCAGCGCGGACTTTCAGCTACTAAAAAGAGGCCTCCCAAAAATAAAAGTGATGGAGCAGATTGAGAAGAAAACATCCAACGCCAGTTATTTTCGCCGCTTCCTAATAAAAGATAATTGGATAAGTAAGCCAATAAAATACCGGTGGTTATTGCAAGTTGATAAAACGTAACTAATCGCCCTCTTAAGGGAGCAGGAGAAATTTCAGCAATGTACATCGGACATACCAAAGCTGCAGCTCCAACAGCTACACCACTTAACATTCTGCATGTGATAAATAAATTATAAGAAGGAGCCCACCCGGTACCGAAACCAGTTACTGCAAATAAGAATGCACAAAGCATTAATAGTTTTTTCCGGCCTATTGAATCACTTAATTTACCTGCCATTAAAGCGCCAATTGCACAACCTAAATTTATACAACCAACAGCCCATCCTTCCTGGAATTCATTCAGCTGAAAGTGTTTGGTAAAAAAGGGAACGGTGCCTGAAATTATTACCAGATCAAACCCAAAAAGTAATCCCCCCAAAGCAGCTATGGCGCTAATAATATAAACGTAAGTACGGTTGTAAGTAAACTGTTTTGTTGAAACGGTTGGGTTGCGTTGTATCAATACTGCCATGTGAAGGGTTAGAATTTATAAGAAGTGAATGAATGATGGAACACAATTACTTTAAGCTTACATCAGTTTCCTTACTTAAAAAATCTGCACCTTCTGCAATGCCTGTTGTTTCACTATTTAATAAAGCTTCATCCGGTACTGTTTCTAAAGGAACAATACAAGATGTAGAACTTTCATTATAAGGAATATTGGATTGACGATTATAACATGAGATCATGGACCATCTTGCATTATCAGAAAGATTAGCTTCAGACCGGTGCAAAAGGTTGCTATGAAATATTAAGGCATCACCCGCTTTTAATTCAACATAAACCAACTCCATCGTTTTTAAAGCAAGATCAACATAATGTTGTGAAGCACCCACTTGTTCACCAGCGAAACCATGTTCTATCCTACCCATTTTGTGTGAACCTTTTATAACCTGTAAGCAACCATTTTGTTTGTTTGCATCGGTAATGGCAATCATTACCGAAATCATTTGATCAGGATAAAGAAATTCATTTTTATACCAGTAACCATAATCCTGGTGCCACTCCCATGCCCCGCCAACACGTGATTCTTTCTGCATAAGTTTGGAGTGAAAGTGACAAACAGCAGCATCCCCATCCAACAATTTATCAACTGCATTCACCATACGTTCACTTCGTGTAAGAAGACCATATACATCATCGCCTGGTGTAAACCAAAGTGCTAATTTTGATTTCTTTCCGCTCTGGTCATTCACATCGTAAGAATTCTTACTTATAGTATCATCTTCTGTTGCTACATAATATAATTTTTCAACTTCCTGCTCATTAAAAAAGCGGGGGATTATTAAGTATCCATCGTTGTTATAAGCAGCAATTTGCTCAGCGTTAAGTACATTATTCATATATGTTAAGTATTAAGGTTTTCTAATAAATAAATTTAGTTGCAATACCCTTGTTCACTTTCCTATTAATAAAAGACTTAAACCTTATTAATTTAATCAGACCTCATTAAAAACTGAAAATTTGTAAACCTGAAGGAACAAAAAGTTATTGTACTCCAATTTCACTAATTATGTTTGACGTATTGTATTCTATTATTGATAAAATTATACTACAATTCGCATTCTGTATCACTAAGTATAACTGCTGTATTTATTAGAGCTTATACTTTTCAATCATCAACTATTGCTTATACTTTTTTGCTGAATAAGAATAAAAAAGTACAAGAGTGCAACGCAATAAAAGCTTAATAGTAGCAATACAGCCTATTCCAAAGAACTATCTATAATTTATCATACATCACATGTTGTATCAACTCTTTTGAACAAACTTTGCATACCAGCTATTCAACTTTGCAGTTAGTTGTTCCGCAATTTGCTTTTCATCATTAATACGATTAGTACTTTCCTTATGGTCCGCATCAATATTATATAACTGCTTATTTGTACCGTCCGGCTCCATCAATAATTTCCATTTCCCTGAACGTATAGCAAGTGTAGGTG